>CAZZPN010000136.1:0-3858 GCA_964655495.1 uncultured Oscillospiraceae bacterium | reverse complement strand
TTGTTGCAAGTTCGTTTCATCATTCTTCCAAAACCCTTGCGCTGTATGGTTTTTTAATATATAGCTTTATTGCAATTTTTTGTGTATATTTTATGAAGATAGTTGACAACTTAAATTTTGAGTGGTATATTGAAAGAATAAGATAATTATGGAAAACTCCTTACGGAAAGAGGTCGGGAAATGATAAAGGAACTTTCAAAATGTATTGGTGAATATAAGAAAAACTCAATTTTAGCTCCCCTTTTTATTATGGGAGAGGTAATAATGGAGGTAATAATCCCTGTTCTCATGGCTTTTATGATTGACAACGGCATAGAAAAGGGAGATATGGGTTATGTGCTGAAAATCGGAGGACTTCTTGTTCTTACTACTGCGCTTTCTCTTATGCTCGGAATGCTTTCGGGAAGAAACGCCGCAATAGCTTCAGCCGGCTTTGCAAAAAACTTAAGAAAGAGGATGTTTGATACTGTTCAGAACTATTCTTTTTCAAATATTGATAAGTTCTCTACTGCAAGTATTGTTACAAGGCTCACAACCGATGTATCAAACCTTCAGAATTCATATCAGATGATAATAAGAATAGCAATCCGCTCACCGTCTATGCTTATTTTTTCTCTTGTTATGTCATTTTTGCTTAACGCAAAACTAGCACTTGTTTTCTTGGCTATAATTCCTGTGCTTGCAATAGGAATAGCGTTTATATCGGGCAGAGTTCAGCCTATTTTTGATTTTGTTTTTAAAACTTATGATAAGCTCAATAATGTTGTAGGCGAAAATCTTCACGGGATAAGAGTTGTAAAATCTTTTGTAAGAGAAGATTTTGAAACAGAAAAATTCAAAAGCGTATCGGGAACGATTTATAAGAATTTCGTAAAGGCTGAGAGAATACTTGCTTTTAACCATCCTCTTATGCAGACTTGTGTATATACTGCGATTCTTCTTATTTCGTGGTTTGGTGCGAAGATGATTGTTGCAGGTGATATGTCAACAGGAGAGCTTATGAGCTTTCTTACTTACATTATGCAGGTGCTTATGAGTCTTATGATGCTCTCTATGATTTTTGTTATGCTCACAATGTCAAAAGCATCCGGAAAGAGAGTTGTGGAGATATTAAAGGAAGAATCGGATATCAAAAACCCCTCGAATCCTATTTTTGAGGTAAAAGACGGAAGCATTGAATTTAGAAATGTTAATTTCGGATACAACAAAACAAAAATGTGCCTGAAGGATATAAATATAAGTATAAAGTCAGGCGAAACAGTCGGAATAATAGGTGGAACGGGAAGCGCAAAATCAAGCTTTGTTCAGCTTATTCCACGCCTTTATGATGTTAACGGAGGCGAAGTTTTTGTGGGCGGAGTTGATGTAAGAAACTACGATATTACTACACTTCGTGATTCTGTTGCTATGGTACTCCAGAAAAACGAGCTTTTTTCGGGTACTATAAAAGATAACTTAAGATGGGGCAAAGAAGACGCTACCGACGAAGAAATGAAGCATGCGTGCGTTTTAGCTCATGCTGATGAATTTATAATGAAATTCCCTGACGGATATGATACAAAAATAGAGCAGGGCGGAACGAATGTTTCGGGCGGACAGAAGCAAAGACTCTGTATCGCAAGAGCGCTTATGAAAAAACCGAAAATACTTATTTTAGATGATTCCACAAGTGCAGTTGATACAAAAACAGATGCGCTTATAAGAAAAGCTTTTCGTGAAGAAATTCCCGATACAACAAAGCTTATTATCGCACAGAGAATTTCTTCGGTGCAGGATGCCGATAAAATCATTGTTCTTGATAACGGTTTTATAAACGGTTTCGGAACGCACGAAGAGCTTCTTAGGAACAACGAAATATACAAGGAAGTATATTTCTCACAGATGAAGGGAGGCGATGAGAATGGCAGGACCTAGAGCACCGATGAGTAGAGGGGCTATGGGTAGAGGCCGTATGATGCACGACCGTAAGGCTAAGAACCCGAAAAAGACATTTTTTCGTCTGATTTCCTATCTCAAAGAATATCGCTTCAAATTTATTTTTGTGTTTGTATGTATTTTGCTTACAACACTTGCAGGAGTAAGAGGCTCAATGTTTTTGCAAGTTCTCATAGACGACCATATAACTCCGCTTATAGCTGCGAAAAATCCACAGTTTTCAGGCCTTTTTAATGCTATTTTCCAGATGGGACTTATATATCTTGTGGGAATTTTGACAAACCTTATGTATAATATTATGATGGTTGATATTTCCCAAGGGACTTTGAAAAAAATCAGAGACGAAATGTTTGAAAAAATGCAGAAGCTCCCTATAAAGTATTTTGATACTCATACTCACGGCGATATAATGAGCCATTATACAAATGATACCGATACCTTAAGACAGCTTATTTCGCAGAGTGTTCCGCAGCTTATGTCATCAGCAATAACTATCGTATCTGTTTTCATAGCTATGCTTAACACAAGCATACATCTTACGCTGTTTGTTGTTCTTTTTGTAATATTTATGCTTTCAATTACAAAGCGTGTTGCAAAAAACAGCGGTAAATATTTCGGGAAACAGCAAAAATCTTTGGGTACGGCAAACGGATATATAGAAGAAATGATAAACGGGCAGAAGGTTATAAAGGTATTCTGTTACGAAAACAAAGCAAAAGACCGTTTTGATAAGCTTAACGAGGAGCTTTGCGAAAACGCAACAAGAGCAAATATTTTTGCAAATATTTTAGGACCGATAAACGGAAACTTGGGACATTTGCAGTATGTGCTGGTTGCTATCGTGGGCGGAGTTCTTGCCATAAACGGTGTAGGCGGACTTACTTTGGGGGCGATTGCATCCTTCCTGCAGCTTTCAAAAAGCTTTAATATGCCGATAAATCAGATATCGCAGCAGTTTAACTCTATCGTTATGGCTCTTGCAGGTGCCGAAAGAATTTTTGAGCTTATGGACGAAACACCCGAAACTGATGACGGATATGTAACTCTTGTCAATGTTAAATACGAAAACGGAGAGCTTGTTGAAACAAATGAAAGAACAGGTAATTGGGCGTGGAAGCATCCTCATTCCGATGGAAGCATAACATATACCAAGCTTAAAGGGGAGGTTGTTTTATCCGAGGTTGACTTTGGTTATACGGAAGAAAAGCTTGTTCTTCACGATATTTCCCTTTATGCTCACGAAGGGCAGAAGGTTGCATTCGTTGGTGCAACCGGTGCAGGAAAAACCACCATAACAAACCTTATAAACAGATTTTATGATATAGACGACGGAAAAATCAGATATGACGGAATAAATATAAATAAAATAAAGAAAAGCGATTTAAGACATTCTCTGGGAATAGTTTTGCAGGATGTAAATTTATTTACCGGAACAGTTATGGAAAATATTCGTTACGGAAAGCTCGATGCAACAGACGAAGAAGTTTATCAGGCGGCTAAACTCGCCAATGCACACGATTTTATAGAAATGCTTCCCGACGGATATAACACCGTTTTATCAGGAGACGGCTCAGGCTTGTCGCAGGGACAGCGTCAGCTCATATCCGTCGCCCGTGCGGCAGTTGCAGACCCACCCGTTATGATTCTTGATGAAGCGACCTCATCCATAGATACCCGTACCGAGTCAATTGTGCAGAAGGGAATGGACTCACTTATGAAAGGACGCACCGTTTTCGTTATCGCACACCGTTTGTCAACCGTCCGCAACTCAAATGTTATCATGGTTCTTGCAAACGGCTCCATCATCGAGCGTGGTGCCCACGATGAATTAATTGCCCAAAAAGGAAATTATTATCAGCTTTATATGGGCGCCTTTGAACTAGAGTAAAAATTTTAATTGGCTTTTGGCGATAAATCCCGTTT
>CAZZPN010000135.1:0-3891 GCA_964655495.1 uncultured Oscillospiraceae bacterium | reverse complement strand
GGACGAAAATGGACAGAAAATGTCGAAATCAAAAGGTAATGCGGTAGATCCGTTTGAAGCTTTGGAAAAACACGGTGCTGATGCGATAAGATGGTATTTCTATTCAAACAGCGCACCTTGGCTTCCGAACAGATTCCACGATGGTGCCGTTACAGAAGGTCAGAGAAAGTTTATGGGAACACTCTGGAACACTTACGCTTTCTATATTCTTTATGCGGAAATCGACCAATTTGACCCGACAAAATATTCTTTGGATTATGATAAGCTTTCAGTAATGGATAAATGGTTGATTTCAAAGCTTAATTCTGTTGTAAAGAATGTTGATAAAAATCTTTCTGAATATAAGATAACTGAAACAGCCCGTTTGCTTGATAACTTCATTGATGAGCTTTCAAACTGGTATGTCCGCAGATCCCGTACAAGATTCTGGGTTAAAGGTATGGAACAGGATAAGGTGAACGCTTATATGACATTATATACAGCGCTTGAAACACTTATAAAAATTTCCGCACCTATGATTCCTTTCCTGACCGAAGATATTTATCAGAATATCGTTGTGAAAGTTGATAAAAATGCTCCGATGAGTGTTCATTTGTGTGATTTCCCTGAAGCAAAAGAAGAATGGATTGATAAAGAGCTTGAAGAAAGCATGGAAGAAATCCTTTCCATTGTTGTTTTGGGAAGAGCTTGTCGAAATTCTGCAAATATCAAAAACCGTCAGCCAATCGGCAAGATGTATGTAAAAGCAGATAAAGAGCTTAACGAATTTTACAAAGAAATTATCGCTGAAGAGCTTAATGTAAAGACTGTTGAATTTACAGACGATGTAAGAAGCTTCACATCATACAGCTTCAAGCCGCAGCTTCGTACAGTTGGCCCAAAATTCGGTAAATATTTGGGTAAAATAAAAGAGCTTTTATCAGCTTTAGACGGCAATACTGCTATGGATGAGCTTAACGAAACGGGAGTATTGAAGCTTGATGTAGGCGAAATAATTGAGCTTACAAAAGAAGACCTTCTCATTGATGCTGCACAGATTGAAGGCTATGTGTCTGACAGCGACTACGGTATAACAGTTGTTCTTGATACAAATCTTACAGATGAGCTTATTTTAGAGGGAAATGTAAGAGAAATCATTTCAAAAATCCAGACAATGAGAAAAGATGCCGGCTTTGAAGTTACTGATACCATCAAATTCTATCAGACAGGAAACGATAAGATAAAAGATATTGTTTTAAAATGCGCTGATACGATAAAAGACGAAGTTTTGGCAACAGAAATTGTTACCGACTGTGTTGAAGGCTTTGTGAAGTCTTGGAACATAAACGGTGAAGAAACAGAGTTTGGTGTTGTTAAGAACTAGTATTATTAAAAAAACTCAGGTAAAAGTTTTACCTGAGTTTTTTGTTGTTTGGTGCACCTTCAGAGATGTGAGCCCGGGATCCACTGATTAAGAGTCACAAAACAGATTTTTTATGCGTTTTCACTATCTCCAAAACCCGCATAATTACTGGGATTTTATCTCATGCAATTTCTTTGTTTTCACTTCGTTTTTTAAAATTAGGGTCAAAATAGGGTCAAAAATTGTCTTTTACAATAGTTCTGAATTCTCAAGATTTTGTTCAATATGACACATCAATTTGTTTTTCATAAAGAATTTAATTCTTAATAAATTTGCACCTTCTATTTCAGGCAGGTTTTCAAATTTTAAGATTTTCTGATCTAATCTTATTCTTATAACTCTGATTATTGTATGTAATAAATGCTTGTCATTTAACCACTCGAAACGGATTTCACAGTTTATACGAGCTAAACCTTCAATGTTTTTTTCCAGGTTTTTTAGCATTTTTGTTTCGTATTGATGTTTTTCATATGTGTCGGAAAATGTGAAACTTGCAGCATTCTTTTTGTATGCGAAGTCTGTTATAAAAAGACCGTTGTTTTCAAACATAGCTTCTTTATTTATTCTTATCATATTTTTATACCGAGAAAACAACTGTTCATCTTCTGATTTTAAGAGATTAAGTAAAGTTGCTTTTTCTATTTCGTTTCTGCATATGATAAATTTCAAGCAGTGGTTAATGGGAAATTTATCAGGGTAGAGAATTTCGGCTTGTCTGAAAGCTTTTTCATCTGAAACTAACGGACCGTCACTATAAATTTTTTCAAAATTAAGTTTACTAAATGCTTCTGTTCCTTGGTATGCCTTTGAACCATAGCCTGCTTGTGTTTTTTCAGAAAAAGATGTTTCAGGTAATGATAATAATTTTTCAAGATCAAAGACGAAGAAAATGGTTACAGGAATATTAGCATTAGTGTCAGAATTGTATCTGAGTTCGGGATGTTTGAATCCTTCGTTATAATACTGTGTGGGCGTAAGTGGTCTGAAATAAAATCTGACTTTGCTGATAACATCAGAATCGGTCATATCTATGACTTGATTGCTTGCGTTGTCGTTTTTCATAATATGGGTTTCTTCCGCTTCTATTCTGCTATATAAAAAACCTGTTTTTAAAATGCTGACTACATTAGAAACATCAGTAAAGTGATATGCAAATTGCGGCCACCATTTATGAATACAATTTTTGCAGTTGTTGGTTATAATTTCTTTGTATGTCATGCTTTATACCTCTAAAGAGAACATTCTTCCCAATCCTTTATTAAGTTGAAACCCACCAATCAGATCATTCACGCCTTTTGCTTCAATCATAACAGGAGAAAGATAACCTAAATAAAACAAAAGGGTATATAATAGATTTGTCTTTTTGTCTTGAGAATAAGAAAAAAGTTCTTTTTTTCGGATAGTATCCCATATTATATAAAGCTCGGTTTCATCGAAGAACTCTTCGTGCATAGGAGATGCTAGTTTTAATCCGTTATTCCATTCGCCTTTATACAGATTTGTTTCAAAAACAAAGCAGATATGTCCATTGTTAGCTTGTGATTCAATATCATCTTTTACACTGTTAAAAGACATATCTATGGCGTTTCGTTTGAGCCATTCCATAGTTTGCCCTTGAGCTTTATGTTCAGGCGTATATGAAATGTCATTTCCAAGATAAATGTATATATCAATCGGCAAAGGTTTCAGATATTTCTCCATTAAGGGCTTTACGACAGCCCAGTCCAACTCTCCGTTTCCGCAACCTAATTTTGGAAAAGCAATTGATGTAATATTTTTTTCAGCATAGGTACTAACGAATTTTTTAAGACCATTTTCTATATATTCAATTTTAGACGGATTTCTCCAGTGTTCTTTTGTGGGAAATAATAGTATCCAATGATCCGGAGAAAAGTGAAGCATCAGTTTTCCGGTAGTAAGAGATTTGTTTTCACACATTTTTTTATATGTGGAAAACATTTCCGGATATTTTTTCTTAAATTCCAGAGCCAATCCTTTTCCCATAACCCCGACGGTATTAACAGGATTGACAATGACTTGTGCAGGACTGTCAAATATATTACCTTTTACATATTCTATCATATACATTACCTTCTTTAACATTGCTAATATAAGTATAAACTAAATAGGACTGTTTGTCAACAAATTTTATTAAAATCCCATTGTTTTATCACTTTGCTTTTTAGTGGCTGATATTTAATTTTATAACCCCGAAATATCAACTTCAAATTTTGTTCCTTTTTCAATTTTTTCAGGCTTCAAAAACATAATCATATACCAGGGCAGATATTTGATACCGTTTTCAGCCTGAATATTACCGTTACATAACACATAAGATTTTTTAATTTTCCACTCGGATATATTTCTTACATTATTAAGTGCAGTGTGCTTTTTATAGTCGTTACCCGATTTTACTTCTATAAGCTCAATATGCAGACCGTTCTGAATAACAAAATCAATTTCACCGTATTTTTTTGCATCAAAATAGT
>CAZZPN010000134.1:0-3896 GCA_964655495.1 uncultured Oscillospiraceae bacterium | reverse complement strand
ATTTTGAAACAGTAAATTTCTTAAATAAAAAAGATATAAAAGTATATTACAGCTTTGAAAATGATTACACATTTTTATCAAATGGAATAACTGTCAACGCCGTAAAAAACGAAAGGGATAAATTAAAATGATTATACTTGCCTCCAATTCTCCAAGAAGAAAAGAGCTTCTTAAGCTCACAGGTCTTGAATTTGAAGTAAAGCCTTCAAATGTGGATGAAAATGTTTCAGAAAAATTTTCTCCTAAAGAAACTGTGGAATACTTAAGCCGCATTAAAGCTCTTGATTTAAAAAACGGTGTTGACACAATAATAGGCTCTGATACAGTTGTCAGCATTGATGGCAAGATATTGGGCAAACCTTCTTCAAAACAAAACGCAAAAGAAATTTTAAAAATGTTATCCGGAAAAACTCATAGTGTTTTCACGGGTGTAACGATAATTAAAGGAACTGATGCTGAAACCTTCAGCGTTGAGACAAAAGTAGTTTTTTATGAGCTTTCAGATGAAGAAATCGACAAATATTTAGAATGTGATGAATATATTGACAAAGCAGGAGCGTACGCAATACAAGGCAAAGGCACACTTTTTGTAAAAGAAATTATCGGAGATTATCCAACCGTTGTGGGACTGCCGGTTGCAGAAGTGTACAGACGCCTGAAAAATAAGTAAAAAAAGGAATTATCATTATGAATAAAGAAATAAAACAAATAAACAAAATAACAAGCTTTACGGTTGACCACGATAAAATCGTTCCGGGAATATATATTTCAAGAATTGACGGTGATATAACGACCTATGATTTAAGAACAAGAAAGCCAAACAACAGCGATTATATGGATAATCTGACCATGCACAGCGTTGAACATATGTTCGCAACTTATATAAGAAATTCAGTCCTTAAAGACGATATTATATATTTCGGGCCTATGGGTTGTCAGACAGGTTTTTATCTTTTAGTCCGAAACAGCGACAACAAAAAAACAATTTCAGTTATACTTGAAACTTTAAAAAGCATTATTAATCACGACGGTGAAATGTTTGGCAATAAGAGAAAAGAATGTGGAAACTATCTTAATCTTGATTTATCGGCAGCTAAAAAAGAATGTAAAAGCTTTCTCGACGCTCTTTTATCTTATGAAGAAATAGACACAAACTACCCACAGTAAAAAAAGGAGGCAATTATGATAGGAATTATAGGTGCAATGGAAATTGAAGTTGCAAAAATAAAAGAAAGTTTAACAGATGTACAAACAAAAAAAGTAAGCAATATAGAATTTTCTTTTGGTAAAATGTATGGAAAAGATGTTGTTGTGGCTTGCTGTGGAATTGGAAAGGTTTTTGCAGCAATATGCGCTGAAGCAATGATTCTTACATTTAATCCTGATATTATTATAAATACAGGTGTAGCGGGCGGGTTAAATGAAAATTTAAAAATTGCAGATATTGTTATTTCAAAAAATGCAGTTCAACACGATATGGATACTTCCCCTTTAGGCGACCCGAAAGGCTTACTCTCCGGAATTAATATAGTTTATATCCCCGTTGATGAAGATGCTGCAGCAATAATGAAAAAATGTGTTGATGAATGTAAAATAAACAATATAACGGGCACAATCGTATCGGGAGACCAGTTTATTGAAAACAGAGAAAAAAAGCTTCAGTTAAAGTCTGATTTTAACGCAGTTGCCTGCGAAATGGAAGGAGCAAGTATTGCACATGTTTGTTATGTAAATAATACAAAATGCGCTATCATCCGTTCTATTTCAGATGGGTTTTCGGATGAACATATGAGCTATCAGCAGTTTTGCACTATTGCGGCTGAAAACTCGGTTAAAGTTACCAAAAAATTTATTGAGAGATATTAAAATACATAAAAAAGATGCAGAAATTTCTGCATCTTTTTTATATAAGGTATAATTAGAGTGATAAAAGCTGTTCTTTTACTTCAGGAGTTATATCTCCGCCGTATTCACAAACTTCAAAAGCTTCTGCAAAACGCACCTTGCTTCCCTTTTCTTCTCCGTAGCGTTTAATAAGCTCTTTACGGAATCTTGCCGCAACCTTTGCATAACGCACAAGATAACCTCTTTTTGCAGCCATTACTTCTTCGTCTGTTGTATCGGCTGTTATATCCATTCCTTTGAGCCATTCACGGCGTTCTGCTTCTCCTTCAGGAACTTCTTCACCATATGTATATGGAAGCCATTCATAAACCTGGCAAACATTAAGCGCAGCAATTTCCATCTTTACATCTATAACATCATCAACTGATACTACAAAATCACCTCTGAACGGTGGATTATTAAATTTGTCAACATTGTAAAGAATAACAGGTGTGTTTTTCATTGCAGGAACATCCGGGCATTCGTGAGGAACGATAAGCATATAAGATGCGTCCTGAACAAGCTGTCCGACAGCTCTGTGGTCTGCGTGGTAGTCATTTGTACGGTGAGTAATAATCATATCAGGAGAAATTCTTCTTATATATCTTATAAGTCTTCTTCTTGTTTCCAAATCTGCCACGAGTGAGCAATCGTCAACATCTGACCATACATCGTATGTAATACCGAGCAGCTTCGCAACTGCTGCTGATTCCTTTGCTCTTGTTTTTGTTGTTTCTTCAGGTGATAAAATGTGATGTCCGCCGCATCCGTTACACATACTTAAAAAAGTAACCTCATGTCCTAAATCAACATATTTTTTTGCTAATCCGCCACAAAGGAATTCGTTATCATCCTGGTGTGCGCCAATCATTAAAATTTTCATTTTTTTATTTCCTTTCGTTTTTATTATTATTTTAAGTCTTTAAATGTAAATTTAAGTTCTGTTTTATACTCTTCAAACGGTTTTAATGTTACATAAGCTTTTTCTTTTACCAAGTTTTCGCCGCCTAGGTTGCTAGTTCTTGGCTCAAGACCTATAACATATTCGCTTTCTCCAAACATCTTCCACATTAAAAACTCAGGAAGTGTATTTGTCTTATATGTAATATACGCACCGATTTCTTCGTTTTCAATTCCGACTGTTACAACATCTTCTTTAAAATCAACTCCAACGCAGTTTTCTTTTAAGTTGTGTGTAGGTGCGAGAACATCTGAAAGTTCTTTTGGAACATTCACGATTTTGCTCTTTTCGCTTACAAGCGGATAACCAAAGTTACAATGATAACATAAAGAAATATTTGCATCATTGAAGCCTTCGTTTACAACCACATCATAAACTTCAATTTCATCTGAAAAGAGCTTTGTTTTTATAGTTCTTTTCAAAACAAGGTTGTCCCCGAAAACAATAGTATCTCTCATTTCACCAGAAACAGTCATAACATATTCATCGCCAACCCAGTCAGCAAAAACACTTACTTTTGATGCAGGAATATTAGCCATTCTGCCGTGAAGACCTTTATCCTCGTACGCTTTTCCTATGTTATCAAGACCGCAGGTTGTGATAAGACCGCCATAAAAACCTCTCAACCAGTATTTTCCGTCTTTTTCATACATATACGGTGAAGTTATACCGGTTTTTGAAATCCAGCTTACAGGTGTAGCTTTATAAAATGTCTGTGCAACATCCATACATCTGTCAGGAAGAACTGTGAAACACACTTTTCCTGTATTGACTTCTATTGCGCGCACACCCTTTTGTTTGCCATCATTAAATGTGTAATCTTTGATTCCGCCTACCTGTTCAACAGAACCAACATACTTTAATAAAGTTTTTTTATCCATAATTTCACCAATCCTTATATTTTGTATTGACTTTTTTATAAGACTATTATATAATTAAATTAAATAAAAAACCATAATATATTTGCTCAAAATTAGAATAATTTTGCTATGGAGTACACTTATGAGTGATAAAATATTTCTTGAAAAAACTATATCTCCTGAAACTTTCC
>CAZZPN010000133.1:0-3938 GCA_964655495.1 uncultured Oscillospiraceae bacterium | reverse complement strand
CAACTCATACAGAGCTTTACTGATAAGGAATTAAAAGAAGTTGTTGACGAGCTTCATAAAAGAGGGATGAAAATCGGACTCCACATTTATGGTGCAATGATTGCCATCGATTCATATTATGTTACTCCGAAGCCACACAAAGACTTGGCAGTTGTAGATTATTACAGCTTAAAAGAAGATTTATCAGAAGACGCTGATGAGCTTTTTATAAACGAAAATACAGATAATATCGTAATGATACAGCAGTATGCTCCGGAAAAACCTTGTTGCTTTGCTATTGATGACGAAATTATTGTTTTTGAAAAAAGAGGCGAAAACGGCAGAGTATATAATTTAGAAAGAGGGGCATTCGGAACAAGTAAGGCAACTCATAAAAAAGGCGCTGTTATAAGACAACTTGCCCGTAACTTCTGTCATTTCAATCCAACTCCGGGAAGTGAGTTGTTCTATGAAATTGCAAAAAAAACCGCCGAACTCTATAACGCTTGTGATTTTGACCTTATATATGTTGACGGCCTTGATGTTTCGTATAATCTTTATAGACCTGACAAACTTCGTTGGATGGATGAAAATCAATATGAATTGGGATGGTATTATTCAGCTCGTTTTGTTCAGGAAATATTAAAACATTGTAAGAAGACACCTATGATTGAATATAGTATGCTTTTCCCTGCAATCTGGGCAGGAAGATCGAGAATGGGAACTTATGATACATTCTTTACAGGATATAAAACTGCTATTGATTCACATTGCAGAGCAAACGAAGCATGCGCACATCAGAAGCTTCTTACCTCACAGCTTGGATGGTATGATTTTTATCCTATGGCATTTGAGTATCATACACCGTATTTCAGTACATATGTAAGTTCGTATGAATTTTCAGAAGATGTTCATTATCTTGGACAGAAGGTTGTTGCTTACGATTCAGCAGTGTCATCACTTTCTTATGATGCAAAGAAGCATCCGCAGATGAATAACAAACGCCGTGAAAACGAGCTTATTTTAGCTCCGTACTGCAAATTAAAAGAGCAGGGCTATTTTTCTGAAGAAGTAAAAGAAATGTTAAAAACTGAAGAAAAATGTTACAGACTTTATGAAAAAGATGGAAAATACAGCTTTATTGAGTGGGAAAGAATATTCGGTTATCCGTATTCATTAAAAGACGGTGAAAATGCTTTTGAAGCAAGAAATAAGTTTCAGGACCAGAAACCGTTTATAAGACTTCTTTGTACACATACTGCTGAGGAAACTGACGATTCTTTTGTTATTGCAAAATTTGACCGTGAAGTACCAGCAAACAAACAGATGAAGCTTGTAGATTTGAAACCTTCAAAAGATACATTTACAGATTTAAGAGGAAACGAAGCGTTAGGCTTGTGGGTAAAAGGTAATAACAGCGATGAATATATGAATATTGGTATTTTTGGGGCACCGGCTTCAAAGGTACTTATGCAGAGTATGATTCATCTTGATTTTGAAGGTTGGCGATATTTTACTCTTTGTGAAAAAGATACTAACGAAGCTGTAGCAAAAAAATTCAATTATGATAAAGATGTTGATAAAATGATTAATTCTTTAGGATATCATTCATTTTATCAGCCAACTCCTTGCTATGATACTGCTTATGCACTTATTTTAGGCTTTACAGGAAACGGAGACGGTGTTTATATAGGCGATATCAAAGCTATAAAACCGAAAAAAGAAAAGGTTAAAAATCCGTCAGTTTCCATAAACGGAGAAAAAATTACATTTATCTGCGAGCTTGAACCGTCAGAATATATCGAATATAACGGTGGAGATGTAGCTGATATTCTTGATGTTACAGGAAAAGTAAGAGAAGCAAAAGTTGAAGGAACACACCCGACACTTAAAAACGGAAGTAACACTGTATATATTGGCGGAGAAGCAGTTGGCGTAAGAAGAATAAAAACATATTTAATTACAGAAGAAAAATAGGAGGAAAATTATGTTAAAATTATATCCAATGCCGGTGAATATCACCGAAAAAGAAGGAAAATATGAATTTTCTTATGTATCAGTAAAAGGTATAGAAAATGAAATTATACTCGGTGAGTATGCAGACAGGGGAATTGTGTTATCAAATGACAAAATTTCAAATGTTAAATATGTAAAAACTTATAACTTAGAAGAAGAGGAATATGAGCTTACAATAAACGAAAACGGTGCAGAAATCTGTTATTCATATGAAAACGGTGCTTTTTACGCAACACAGACACTTTGTCAGCTTATCAATATGGAAAAAACACCTTTTGTTGAAATAAAAGATGCTCCGCTTTTAAAAGAGAGAACTATTTCGTTTGATATAAGTCGTGGAAAAGTTCCAACAATGCAATATTTTAAAAGAATTATCGATATTCTTGCTATGGCAAGATATAACACCTTTTATCTTTATTATGACAGACTTATAATTCAGTTTCCTAATTTTGAAGGGCTTTGGGAAGAAGATGCGATTACAATAGAAGAGCTTTGGCAGATAAAAAAATGGTGTAATGAAAAGTTTATTAAGTTAACTATTTCTGTTGAATGCTTCGGACACCTTGAAAATTATCTTAAATATGACCGCTTTAAGCATTTAAGTAATTCTTTGGATGAAACCAGACCAGGTGGCGATATTAATCCTTATCATCCTGAAGCGATGAATTTGGTTGAAATGATTGTTTCGGATGTTATTCCATTTATTGATACAGAATACCTTTCTGTATGCGGAGACGAGGTAGTAAGCTTAAAGACAGGAAAAACAAAGGATATCGTAGCTGAAAAAGGTGAAATGGCAGTTTATATGGAGCATATGAATAAGGTGTGCGACCTTGTTTATAACAAGTACCACAAAATTCCTATGGTTGCAAACGATATGTTTATGAAGCGTACAATGACTGATGAAGAAATGTTTGCAAATCTTCAGCTTTTCCCCAAAAATGCTATGATAGTTGACTGGGGTTATGAATCTGAATATGAGTATCACAGATTTGATAAAACAAACAGTCTTCTTAAAAAATGCGGAATTCCATTTTTAAATCTTGCATCTACCGGTACATTTGTGCAGTATGTTCCAAGAACATATAATCAGACCTTAAATGCTGAGGTTGCTTGTCGTCAGGCTTATGAAAAAGGAGGCATTGGCGCAGGAACAAGCTGCTTTTATGACGGAGGCGGCAGCAATTTCTTCGTAATTGATTTTTGTGGAATATTTGCATTTGGTGCAACTTCTTGGAATTATAAAGATTTTCAGCTTTCTTATGTACACGAATATATGGATAAATATTTATATAAAGCAGATAATTGTGAATTTGCAAAAACAGTTGCTTCTATTGGTGATGCAGCATGGTTTACAAAAGGAAAAACTCCTGATACAAATGTGTTTGCTTTTGTATTTAAAGGCTCTTATAATTCTACACTTTTGTGGGACGGTTATCATGCTCATACGGGAATAAATCAGATTCACATTTATGATATGGTTGATGAGTACGGATGTCTTAAAGCAATTAAACATATTGAAAATTCAGAACAGGAACTTAAAAAATGTATTATAAACTGCGAGGAAGCAGCTGAATACAAAACAAAAATTCTTCTTAACTTAAGAATGTTTGAACTTGCAATAAGAGTTTCTTATTTTAAAATTTTATCATTGGTTACAAAAGATTTTGATACTGCAAAATCTCTTATTCCACGCATAGAAGCGTGCTTTGATGAAATTATAGATATGTTCCCGAAACTTTGGGTTACAGAAAGCAGACCTGCAAGAGTTGAGATTTTTACTAACAGTATTTTAAGACAAAAAAATAAATTTACCGATTTTATCAAAAACACACCTGAATTTAATAAATAAGGAGAGCGATTATGTTAAAATTATATCCTATGCCGGTGAATATCACAGAAAAAGAAGGAAAATATGAATTTACTTATGTATCTGTAAAAGG
>CAZZPN010000132.1:0-3967 GCA_964655495.1 uncultured Oscillospiraceae bacterium | reverse complement strand
GAATACAGTTTTTTTCTTTGTTTTTCAAAAAGACTGCAAAGCTTATATGCATCACTGAGCGCATTGAATTCTTCTTCAGGAAAAGAAAAGGATAGCCCCTCCATTTTTCTTATAAGATTAAGAATTTCAGTGCTTTTCCTTGCTTTTAGGCAAAAGCTGTCTGTTTCTATGGGTTCGTAAGTAGTAAAATGCATTGATATTACTTCCCCTTTTTCCAAAATTTCAACCTCATAATCATCTTTTTGATTCAAAAAATATATACATCCCGGCTTAATAGTGAATTGAAAATTTTTAAATTTATGAAAAGCCCTTCCACTTAGTTTAATTCCGATGATATGATTTGAACGTTTCTTTGCAATCCAGGACTTTTTATCAGCCTTATAACTAACTACACAATCTATATTTTTTATTCTCAGATTTGAAAAATTCATATATATCACACTCCAAAAAATATTATACATCATCCTTTTCATATTGTAAAGTTTTATTTCCTTACTTTATTTCCTTATTTTACAATTTTTCTTAATTTTACATTGAATTTTAAGAAAATGTATGATATGCTTTCCAACAAGGAGTGATAAAAATGAATTATATTGATATGAGAGAAGAACTGAAAAATTTTTATTGGAATGTAGTTGACGACCGCTCGGATAAATTTTGCGAAGACTGTCTTAAAATTCTTGACGGAATGTATCGTGAAGAAATGAATGTTTTTGAAATGAAAGCTATGCAATACGAAGTCATAGCAGATATGTTTGAGCCAGTCATTTTTTCAAACTCGCCTTTTTATTACGAAACCGGTACGATGTCTGCTCAGTGCGACGGTTCAAAAGAACACCGCAATAATCATAATCATGCCGCCGGATGGACATACTGGAAGAATTATCACCTTTTTAAGGAACAAGACGAAGCGTTATGGAAAAAGAGATGGAAACAGTTTGATGAAATTTTTTATGCGATATGCGGACCTTATAACGATGTAAATCAGCATTTTGTGTTCAATTACAGACCAATTCTGAAATCAGGTCTCAAAGGCATATATAAAGAAGCATCACAAGCTCTTTCAGAGTCTGAAAAAAAGCATGATAAAGATTATTTTTCCGCAATGTGCAAAGGGATTTTTTGTATTAAAAAAATGGCAGAAAAATTTTCAGAAAAAGCAGATCACCTTATTAGTTCAGCTTCTGATAATGAAACAGAAAAAAATCTTATAAGAATCAAAGAATCTGCCAAAAGAGTTCCCTGGGAAAAACCTCAAAGCTTTTACGAAGCATTAAACACACTTCTTTTTATAAGAAAAGCTGTTGGGACACTTGAGGGTATAGGAATAAACTCATTCGGCAGAATAGATCTTGATTTATATCCGTTTTATGAAAACGACATAAAAAAAGGTATCCTCACAAAAGAAGACGCTTATGAATTAATATGTAAATTTCTGCTGAGCTCTGATATGACCTACGACCACGACATGAAAATGGTAGGTTACAGTGACCACGAAATGGAAAATACTTATACATTGGGAGGCTATGACACAAACAATAATTTTGTTTATAACGATCTCACATCTATGTTTTTAGAAGCTTCCCGTGAAGAAAAAATCATATATCCGAAAATAAAAGCACGCTTTTCAAAGGATGCACCGAAAAAGTATCTTGATGAAATTAATATTTCGGTAATAAACGGAACAAGCACAGTGCTTTACCAGAATGACGATACCACTATCCCGGCGCTTGTAAAATCAGGAAAAACGCTCCAAGAAGCAAGGGATTACATTATAAGCGGCTGCTGGGATGCACACTGTTTGGGTGTTGAAAGCCATGAAAGCGGCTCATATGTGAATATGCTCAGAGCATTTGAATATTCCATCCATGCATCAAAAGAAAGAATGGAAGAAGTTCAGATGTATTTCCAACCTTTCGATGATGCAAAAAGCTTTGAAGAAGTTTACTCTATTACTCTTGATAACATTAATACTCTGTTCAAAGAGCGTGAAAGCGTTGCACTTCAGGGCGGAAAAATATGGAATAAGGTAGATACTCTACCGGTTTTTTCATCCACACTTGAAAATTGCATAGAATCAAGAAAAGATTATACCGAAGGCGGTTCCAAATACAATGACGACCATTATCTGTGTACCGGCTTTCCTAATATCATTGATTCACTTTTAGCTATAAAAGAACTATGCTTTGATAAAAAGAAATACACACTTTCCGAATTTCTCGAAGCTGTAAGAACAAACTGGACAAACAAAGAAGAAATGAGAAAGGAAGCAACACAATGCCACGGATGGGGAGACGGAAGTGATGAATCAAACGCCTTTGCAAAAAGATTCCATAGCGATATATATAAACTACTTCTTAAACTCAGAAGCCCTCTTGGAGGAAAAGTACATTCCGGCTATCTCAACTACACCGAAACAAGATGGTGGGGAGAAAAAACTCTTGCAACACCGGACGGAAGAAAATCCAGAGACTACATATCACAGGGACTCACTCCCTCCAGACTCAAAAAAACACCTGCTGTAACAGATGTTATATACAGTATATCTCAACTTGATGCAACTCTTATGGGCGGAAACTCAGTAGTTAATATAATACTTCCATCTGATAAGATAACACTCGAAACCTGCGAAACATTTTTAAGGGCGGTTGCAATGTCTTCAGTTCAGTCTCTTCAATTAAACTGCACCACAAAAGAACAACTGCGTGATGCACAGAAACATCCTGAAAAATACCCTGATCTTATAGTCAGAGTGGCAGGATTTTCGGCTAAATTCACCTCTCTGTCACGAGACTGGCAAGAGGAATTTATTTCAAGAAATTTCTACGAATAGAATGTTCATATAAAGAAGTCTGTCATCAAAAAATCAGTATAGCTCCTTTTGATATGGATAGAAAAAATACTTCAGGATGAACAAAGCAAGGCTGTTTAAAAATTAGCTTTAATTTTTAAACAGCCTATAATAAATATTATTTGTTCCTTTTTAGATTTCAGACTTTTCTAACATCTTCTTTTTTACTGCAATACAAGGAATAATGCTTCATTTTCTTTTGTGTTTTTTGTTATTAAATCTGTATCTTCAAATATTTCATCAGAGAAAATGTTTTTATATGTTCCTTTTTCTTTAAGAGATATTTTCAGTTCACCGATATTATTTGAAAAAACCCCGATAAAACGGTTGTCACCATAAACAACTGCCGATTTGTTTGTATAACAATGGCACCCTGCATTCTCCGCAATTTCTCTGAGTATTTTAGCTTTAAGGAATGGAAGAGTGTTAATTATATTTTTTCCACCATTTTTTCTTAATGTCATAGCGACTCTTATATTATTATTTCCATCGCACAGTATCTTTTTGAAGATATTTTCATCTTCTGCTTTTATTTGCACAAAATCATATTTATCTTCAATAAGAGGTGTAAATGAAACACCGGTCAGTAACTGCGAATTTTTTATATCGCAATCACAATCAGAAATTATTCCGGAAGTATAGTTGAACATAACTGTTTTATCAGGTGAAATATTCATAATATATTTTTTTATTTCATCATTTATTTTAAAGGTATATGCAAATATAATAAGTTTATATTGCGATATATCAAGAGCTTTCAAATCACTTAATCTGAACATATCAAATAAACAGCCTGTCATTCTGAGCTCACACAGGAAATCTTCCATAAATCCTTCTCTTAAATCCTTGCTTATGTTCATATTATAAATACATTCTTCGTCAACTATAACAAGTATATCACTCTGACTCTTATGATTTTTATTTCTTAACATGGCGTTTATATCCGTTATTTTTCTAACCTCAGCCATAAGCTCATCGCAATCGTACCAACCGCCGCCAAGATCCATCCACCAAAAACCTGAATCAGACGAAAGATTTTTTGAAAATTCACGCCAGAGAATTGCTTTTGTTTCATTTATGTCAGCACTTTCCCAACCTTTTTCAACATTTTTTGCC
>CAZZPN010000131.1:0-4028 GCA_964655495.1 uncultured Oscillospiraceae bacterium | reverse complement strand
CCGGATAACGGAGTCAGAGTCCGTTGCCTTACCGCTTGGCGATACCCCTATATTAAAAAGCGTCTGACAGTGTTTATATATTTATACAAGCTCTTATCAAGAACGCTTGACTATTATACAACATATTTCTTTGTTTGTCAATAGTTTTTTTGTTTTTTTTCTATTTTTTGTAATTTTTTATAAATCGGAAAATTTTACAACTATGTGATATCTATATGATATTTTTTGCAAAATTAAGAAAAATATTCATTTTAAGTCTGCTAAAAAAACTTATTAAAATAAGTGAAGCAAAAAAAACCAAAGTGTAAAACATAACAAGTTTTCCCGGCTCTTTTAAGAGAGCATAATTTTTGAAAAAAGCACTTTCTAAGCTTTCGGATACAGTATATCCCACTAAAGCTAAAATTATAACAAAGGGAAGTGTAAAAATAAGATTTAAAAAAAGAAATACACTTGTCGGCAAAAGTCCGCGTAATAAAAAAAGCTTTATTAGAAAAACGCAGAAATAGCCCGTCATAAAACCATAGCGGAAAATAAAAAATGAAATAATCCATTTCCCGAATAAAAAGAATCCACCGGCAAAAATTCCCGTTATAATTATTTCATCACTGTAAGAATAAAGGCTTGTCGCCTCGCTGTTTTTATATGAAAGAAAGGCTGATGATGCCTTTGAAAAATCAAGCTCGGTGATAAAATTTATGTATATTGCACCGCTGATAAAACCTGCTGTGAAAAAAAGAAGTGTAAAAATAAAATATTTTCTGTTATCGGAAAAATAGTGTCTCAACTTGTAAAACTTCAGCATATAAACCACCTTTTTTTTAATGTTGTTTCTACTTGTACAACAAATTCTATGAAGCTTGTTTTATAAAAATGACAATTTGGCTTTAAAAATACGAAAAAACCTTGACAAAATATAATTTTTTTGGTAGAATATAGGTTATAATGGATATATATATAGAAAGAGGTAAACCAATATGATAAAAGAAAGAAAAATTACTGTTGTCGGTGCTGGTTTTGTTGGTGCATCTGTAACTTATACCCTTGCTATGAGAAATCTTGCTCATGAAATCGTTCTTATTGATATCAATAAGGAAAAGGCTGAGGGGGAAGCAGTTGATATTTCGCATTGTGCTCCTGTTTTTGGTTCACTTAATTTAAGAAGCGGTGAATACAGCGATGTTAAAGACAGCGATATCATTATTCTTACTGCAGGTGTAGGAAGAAAACCGGGCGAAACAAGAATGGATCTTGCAAATAAAAATGTCAACATTATGAAAAGCATTGTTGACGAAATTATGAAATACTATAACGGAGGGATTTTCATCATAGTTTCAAACCCTGTTGATGTTATGACAGCAATGGTTACAAAATGGACAGGCCTCCCACCAAGCAAAGTTATCGGAAGCGGAACTTCTTTAGACAGTATCAGACTTCAGCAGACACTTTATCCTATGTATGATGTAGCTGTAAAGGACATAGATGCGTATATGATAGGTGAACACGGTGAAACTCAGTTCCCATTCTGGTCAACAGCTAATATCGGAAACATTCCGATTACCGAATATCCTAAAAAAGACGGTACATTGATTACAGAAGAAGAAATGGCTGAAATTGCACAGTCAGTTAAATCTTCAGGCTCATATATTATCAAAAACAAAGGAGCAACATATTTCGGCGTTGCAAGTGCAACTTCTGAAATTGCTAACGCAATCCTTAATTCTACAAGACAGATACTTCCTGTAAGTATGCTTAAGGACGAAGTTTGCGGCTTTAAAAATGTAGCTGTAAGTATTCCAAGAATTGTAAGCGGAGAAGGTATTGTAGGTGAAATCCCTGTTAAGTTAAGTGCACAGGAAGAAGAACTTATGAAGAAATCTGCTGAAAATGTTTATACAATTACAAAAGAATTCTTTTAATTAATGGAAAGAATACTTGTATTTTCAGATACTCACGGCGATATTTCAAGAGTAAGAAAAATAATTGACAGTATAAGCGGTGTTACAGGAATAATTCATCTTGGCGATATTTTAAGAGATGTTTATGCGCTTGAAAAAGAGTATCCCGATATGCCGCTGTATTATGTGTCAGGCAATAATGACTCTTTTTCTGAAGTTCCTTCGGAAAAGGTGATTGATATTGAAAGCTTTAAAATATTTATAACTCACGGACATAAATATACAGGTTTCTTTTCAAATTCAAATAGTCTTGTATATAAAGGTCTTGAGGTTGGTGCCGATATGGTGCTTTATGGTCATACTCATATGAATTCTTATAAAAAATCAGATGGTATGATTGTTGCAAATCCCGGCAGCCTTACTCATCCAAGAGGAAGTGAGGCAAGCTACGGAATTATAGAAATTGAAGACGGTAAGCTTTCTTATGCAAATATTACCGTTGACTATTTCTTTTAAAATATTAAAAATAATTAGCAATAACGCGGAGAAATTCCGCAAAAGCTTACTAAAAGAATCGGAGGAAAAAATTATGGTAACAGCAGGTGATTTCAGAAACGGTATAACATTTGAAGAGGAAGGCAATGTATATCAGATCGTTGAATTTCAGCATGTTAAACCGGGTAAAGGTGCAGCTTTTGTAAGAACAAAAATTAAAAATATCAAAACAGGCGGTGTTGTTGAAAAAACATACAGACCTACTGATAAGTTCCCTAAAGCTATGATTGAAAGAAAGGATATGCAGTATTCTTATTCAGACGGTGATTTATATTACTTTATGGATCAGGAAACTTTCGATATGCTTCCTATTAACGGAAGTCAGATTGGCGATGCACTCAAGTTCGTTAAAGAAAATGATTGTTGTAAAATCTTGTCTCACAAAGGTCAGGTGTTTGGTATAGAGCCACCTACATTTGTTGAACTCGAAGTTACAGAAACAGAACCGGGCCTTGCAGGAAATACTGCAACAGGTGCTACAAAACCGGCTACACTCGAAACAGGTGCTACAATTCAGGTTCCGCTTTTTGTTAATATCGGTGATGTTTTAAGAATCGATACAAGAACAGGAACATATATGGAAAGAGCATAACAGATAATAATTAAAAAATTATTTGAAAGGAAAATATAAAAATGGATAACTATATTGATATCAGCGAAAAAATCGCTTATCTTAAAGGTCTTGCTGAAGGTCTTAAAGTTGATGAAAGCACAAACGAAGGCAGAATTATCAAAGGTATTCTTGATATCCTCAACGATATGAATGAATACATCTGCGATATGGATGATGAGCTCGAAGCTGCTTTGGAATGTGTTGATGAAATTTCTGAAGATTTAGCAGATGTTGAAGACGAAGTTTACGGCGAATATGACGACGAATGTGAATGTTGCGGTTGTGATGATTGCGATGACTACGAAGAATGCGAAGAAGATATCTACGAAATCGAATGTCCTGAATGTGGAGAGCTTGTTTACGCAGACGGCGAAACAATCGAAACAGAAGATATCTATTGTCCTAAATGCAAAAAAATGATTGAGGTTGAAATACCTGACGAGGACGAAGAAGACGAAGAATAATTAAAAATTGAATGGGCTGTGGCGAAATCCACAGCCCATTTAGTAATATAACCAAAGTTATTTTACATAAATTTAACATATTTTTAACATAAATTTAAAAATCTATTGACAAACCTCTTTTAATTCAGTATAATATAGTATATTGATTATATGAAAGGAGGTTTATCGTAGTGTCGGTAATGGAAGAATTTTTAAAAAGTGATAATATAGTTTTTCTTGTGCGGCTTCTTATTGCGTGTTTTTGCGGCTTTATTGTCGGTGTTGAAAGAAGTAAACGGCAGAAAGATGCAGGAATAAGAACTCATATAATAGTAGCGCTTGGGTCAGCACTTATGATGATAATTTCCAAATACGGATTTATGGATGTTGGCGAACAGCTTCCGGGTATGCGTGCGGTGGATGGTTCAAGAATGGCTGCCCAGATTGTAAGCGGTGTAGGTTTTTTGGGAGCAGGAATGATTTTTATTAATCATAAGCAGTCGATAAAAGGTCTTACTA
>CAZZPN010000130.1:0-4049 GCA_964655495.1 uncultured Oscillospiraceae bacterium | reverse complement strand
GGCGGACTGCTTATTCTTGCAGGTGTTATTGTTACTACTGCAATCAATGCACAAAAGAAATAAATATGGGTATGTTAAAAAAGTCCAGACCGCAAAAAAAGAAGAAAAATCCTTAAAATCTTGGGTATTCAAGCTTGAATTTTAATTCAAAATAAAGAAAAAACATAAATTTTAAGTTTGCGATAAGAATTTTTTTTGCTATCCCCTAAAAACAGAGGCTGTTTAAAATTTTTTTAAACAGCCCTTATATTATTATATTGTAAAACTATATCCCAAGATACGCTCTTGCATTTTCAAAAGAAATATCTTTAACAATTCTTTCAAGCAGCTTAGGACAGTTAGGATATTCTCCGTTTTCCACCCAATTACCTATAATATTGCAAAGTATTCTTCTGAAATATTCGTGTCTGGGATATGAAAGGAAGCTTCTTGAATCGGTAAGCATACCTATAAAGCTACCTAAGCAACCAAGATTTCCCAAAGCTTTAAGCTGCGCTTCCATACCGTCTTTCTGGTCGCAGAACCACCAGCCTGAGCCAAACTGAATTTTCCCTTTAATTCCGCCGCCCTGGAAGTTTCCGAGCATTGTTCCGATAACATAGTTATCCTTCGGATTTAAAGTATATAAAATTGTTTTAGGCAATTTTGATTTTTTGTGCATTTCATTAAGAAGTCCCGAAAGCTCTTTTGCGATAGTGCCGTCATTTATGGAATCAAAGCCTGTGTCAGGTCCTAAAACAGAGAACATTTTTTCGTTGTTGTTTCTTATGGTATTCATATGAAGCTGCATAGCAAAACCGTAATCAGCATATTTTTCGCCTAAGAAAATAAGAAGTGAGGTTTTGTATTTATCCGCTTCTTCTTTTGTAATCTCTTTTCCACTCATTGCTTTTTTGAAGATTACATCAGCTTCCTCGTCTGTACAAGGACTAAAGAACATATCGTCAAGCGCGTGGTCAGAAATACGGGAGCCTACCGATTTAAAGAAAAGAAGTCTTTCCTCTAATGTATTTTTAAGGTCATTGTAATCTTCGATAACTCTTCCCGATACCACAGAAAGCTTTATAACATAATTCTTAAATTCTTCCTTGTCTATTTTTATTGCCTTATCTGGTCTGAAAGTAGGAAGAACAAGAGTTTCACAGCTTGGATTTTGTGCAAGTGCTATATGATATTCCAAAGTATCTGCGGGGTCATCGGTTGTGCAGATGCATTTTACATTGAATTTCTTGAAAATTGAAAAAACATTGAAATCAGGCGATTTTATTTTTTCGTTTGCCTTTTTCCATATTTCATCAGCAGTAAGCGGAGAAAGAGGCTCTTTGATATCAAAAAATCTCGGGAGTTCAAGATGTGTCCAATGATAAAGCGGATTTCCGATTAAATAAGGCATAACCTCCGCCCATTTTAAAAACTTCTCATAATCGGTTGCATCGCCCGTTATATAATATTCGTCAATCCCGTAGCTTCTCATTGCTCTCCATTTATAATGGTCTCCGTAAAGCCACAGCTCAGTTATATTTTCAAATCTTTTATTCTCTGCTATTTCTTTCGGACTTAAATGACAGTGATAGTCAAAAATCGGCATAGTCATCGCACTTTTAAAAAGCTCTTTTGCCGTAGCGGTTTCCAAAAGAAAATCGCTTCCCATAAATTCTTTCATAGTTAAAAATTCCTTTCAACATTTTTTATTACATTTATTATTACACTTTTTTTAAAAAAAGTCAATAAAGTTCACATAATTTTACTAAAAAAGCATATTTTATCAAACTATGACAATATTTTTTAAGTTGACTTTTTAAGGTTAATATGATATCATAATCCTATTATGAAAGGTGAGATTAAAATGAAAATTTATAACAATATATCCGAGCTTATCGGAAAAACTCCGCTTGTAAAGCTTTCAAAGCTTAAAAAAGAGGAAAATTTATATGCCGATATACTTGCAAAGCTTGAATATTTCAATCCTGCAAGCTCAATAAAAGACAGAGCCGCAAAAGAAATGCTTGAAGCTTATGAAAAAGAGGGACTTATAACAAAAGACACAGTTATAATTGAGCCGACAAGCGGTAACACCGGCATCGGACTTTGTGCAATCTGTGCATCAAAAGGCATAAAAGCTGTTATAGTTATGCCTGAAAATATGAGCGAAGAAAGAAAAAGAATAATGAAATTCTTAGGCGCAGAGCTTATCCTTACAAATAAAGACGAGGGAATGAACGGTGCTATAAAAAAAGCTTACGAATTAAAAGAAGAAATTCCCGAAAGCCTTATTGCAGGTCAGTTTGAGAACCCCGCCAATCCGCAGGCACACTATAAAACAACCGGACCTGAAATATGGGAGGATACAGACGGAAAAGTCGATATTCTGGTATGCGGAGTCGGCACAGGCGGCACAATAAGCGGTACAGGCGCATTTTTAAAAGCAAAAAATGAAAATATAAAAGTAGTTGCCGTTGAGCCTTTTTCGTCGCCCGTTTTATCGCAAGGAAAATCGGGAAAACATTCAATTCAGGGAATCGGCGCAGGATTTGTCCCAAAAATTCTTGATACAAAAATTTATGATGAAATAATTCCCGTAAAAGATGAGGATGCTTTAAAATATGCAAAGCTTCTTGCCAAAGCGGAAGGACTTATGGTCGGAATTTCTTCGGGTGCGGCGCTTTGTGCAGCAGTTGAGCTTTCAAAAAAAGAAGAAAACAAAGGTAAAAACATCGTTGTTATCTTGCCCGATACTGCAGAAAGATATGTTTCCACCGCCCTTTTTGATTCTTTTGATTCCTGATGATTATTTTTTAAATCAAAGTTTTAAACAAACTTAATAAAAAAACTTGAAATTTTCACAAATATGTAGTATAATACAATGTAATGCACAAAAAGGAGGTATCTAAAAGAGTATGAAAAGACTTATGGCTATTGACTACGGCGACAGAAGAATCGGTATAGCAGTTTCGGATATACTTCTTATAACAGCGCAACCCGTAGGCTTTATAACCGTGAATGGAAAAAAAGATGCCGTAAATCAGCTTAGAGAAATATATTCTCAATATGATATCTCAAAAATAGTTTTCGGACTTCCGAGAAATATGGACGGAACAGAGGGCGAACGGGCGCAGATTGTCCGTGATTTTGCAAAGAGGCTTTCAGAGGAGCTGGTATGCGAGGTTGATTTCTTCGACGAAAGGCTCACAACGGTGCGTGCAGACCAGACACTTAATGCCCTTAATGTAAAAGGCAGAAAAAAAGAAGGAAAAAAAGACAGCCTGAGCGCCGCACTTATCCTTCAGGGATATATGGCAGTTCACTGTAAATAGAAAAGAGGTAGAAAAAATGGAAGAAATGGAAAAAATCACTTTATACGATGAGAACGATAACCCTTGCGAATACGAGCTTATAGACTTATTTGAATATAACGATAATGTTTACGGCGGATTTGCACCTATTTTGGGCGAAGAATCTGACGGTCTTGAAGAAGAGCTTGAAATCGTTATGCTCAAGGTAATCGAAAAAGACGGAAGCGAATGTTTTATGGAAATAGCTGACGAAAACGAAGAACTCGAAGCGTTTAATGAGCTTGTAAGAAGACAGGAAGCTTTAGACGAAGAATAAATTTTTTATCTGTGAAAGGAAAAGATAAAATGAGAGTATGCTCAAGATGCAAAAAGAATATGGCAGTAATATTTGTTACAAAGGTCGAAAACGGGAAAGAAGTTTCCGAAGGCCTTTGTTTTGAGTGTGCAAAAGGGCTTGGAATAAAGCCGTTTGATAAGCTTATGGAGCAATTTAATATTTCTGAGGAAGATTTTCAAAATATGAATGAACAGCTTTCTGAAATGCTTGGAGATCCCGATATGATGGGTGATAATATGATGCTTATGAGCGAAATGATGGGTGGGATGATGCCTGAAAATGATACTCCTGAAAAAACAGGAAATCCTTCCGGCACTACTGATAAAAAAGACAGAAAAAATCAGAAGCAGAAACGCTCAATGCTTGAAAACTACGGCACAAATCTTAACGAAAAAGCCAAGAATAACGAGATTGACAGA
>CAZZPN010000129.1:0-4059 GCA_964655495.1 uncultured Oscillospiraceae bacterium | reverse complement strand
CAGTATGCGATTCTCGCCGTAAAAAAATACGGTTTTTCAAAGGGGTTTTTGAAAGCAGTATGGCGGATATTGCCGTGCAATCCGTTTTCAAAAGGCGGAATTGATTATCCCTAAACTACTTAATCTTTTTGAAAGGAATACCGGAAAATTAATGACAGATTTGAAAAAATAACCGGTATAATGTGTGGCATAAAATGAATTTTCTTTATGAAATTTTAGGTACGGTACTTAGTTTTATTTATAATATCGTTCCTAATTTCGGTTGGGCTATAATTATTTTTACAGTTATTGTAAGAATTCTTTTGCTTCCGCTTACCATAAAGCAGCAAAAGTCTATGGAAAATATGCAGAAGGTTCAGCCGGAACTCGAAAAATTGCAGAAAAAATACGGACACGATAAAGAAAAGCTCAGTGAAGAAACAATGAAGCTTTATCAGCAGTATAAGGTAAATCCTATGGGCGGATGTTTGCCGCTTCTTATACAGATGCCTATACTTATCGCTGTTTACGGTGTTATCCAGAGACCGATATCGTATCTTCTTAAAATAAAGCTTCCGAGTGCGGTGTTTGACGCTCTTAAACAGAACGCTGCAGACACTGAGCTTAATATCGTTGCGTTTGTAAACAATAATTTATCAGCGGCTCAGGAGGCTCTTTCAAAAGCAAAGCTTGATTTTGATTTGACAAGCCTTCAGATTAATTTTGACTTTCTGGGAATGAATCTTGGACTTACACCGCAGAATCCTCAGGGAAATTATCTTTTGTATCTTATTCCTGTAATCTGCGTTATAACATCTTTTTTAGTATCAAAGGTTTCACAGGCTACTCAGCCTAAAAAAGATGACAAGGGCAAAAATTCTCAGCAGAGTCAGACGAATACAATGATGTATATATTCCCGCTTATGACCGGATATTTTTGTTACATTCTTCCGGCAGCTATGGGTATATACTGGATTGCAGGTAATGTTCTTCAGATGCTTCAGACTGTTCTTTTAAATAAAATGATGGCGAACAAGTCTGCAGACAACCTTATAATTGAAGACAAGAAAAAGAAAAAATAAGAAAGGATATATAGCTGTGAGAGAGACAATAGCAACAGGAAAAACAATTGACGAAGCAAAGTTAAACGGGGCTAATGAGCTTAATGTAGATGTTGATGATGTTACAATAGAAGTTCTTGAAGCACCAAAAGCGGGTTTTTTGGGCTTAGGCGCAAAGCCTGCAAAGCTTCTTGTAAAATATACAGATCCTGAAGAAGAAAAAAGAAAAGAAGAAAAAAAGAAAAACGATGCGAAGAAAAAGGAAAAGCGTGCTGAAAAAGCTTATGCACCCGTTTTCAAAAAAGAAGAAATAAAGGAAACTGTTTCGGAAAATGAGCCGCAGAGTACTTATAAAGAGGAAGAAAAACAGGAAGAAGAATTTGTTCCGAATGAAAACAGTATTCCGTTTCTTGAAGGTTATTTAAAAGGCCTTTTTGAAAATATGGGCTTTGATGTTTCGTTCGATTTTAAAAGAGAAGGCAAATTCCTTATAATCAACCTTACAGGTGATGAAACCGGTATTCTTATCGGTAAACACGGTGATACACTTGATTCTTTACAGCACATTGTTCAGCTTGCGTTCAATAAAGCTGTAAAAGGAAGCGAAAAAATCCGTATTGATACTGAAGGATACAGAGAAAAAAGAGAAAAAACACTTGTTGCTCTTGCAAAAAGCATAGCAAGTAAGGTTATAAAGTCAAAAAGTAAGTATGAGCTTGAACCGATGAAGGCGTATGAAAGAAAAATCATTCATGCAACCTTGCAGAGTTATCCGATGCTCACAACTTACAGCGTAGGTGTTGAGCCGGAAAGAAGACTTATAGTGGCATTTAAACACAGAAATCAGGAACATAAATAGAAAAAAGTGCCGGGTAAGGCTTTTTAAGAGCTTTATCCGGCTTTTTGACATTTTTATAATTTTTCAAAATAGAAAGAGAACAGCATGAGAATTTTGGCAGTAGGCGATGTAGTCAGCCGTTGCGGAGTGGATTATGTCGTGAATAATTTAAAAAAACTTATAAAAGAAAAGGATATTGATTTTACCGTCATAAATGGTGAAAATTCATTCAGAGGAAAAGGAATAAGCAAGGAAATATGTGATATCCTTTTTGATTCGGGTGCTGACTGTATTACACTCGGTAACCACGCTTTTTCAAAGAAAACAGTAAAAAAAGCTTTTGAAACTTATCCTTCGAATGTTTTAAGACCTATAAACATGGGGGAGGATTTTTCAGGTGAAGGAGCTGCGGTTGTTTTAAAAAACGGCATAAAGGTAGGCGTTATAAATGCAATCGGAAGAATATATATGGCAGAAGCACAAGATCCATTTTCATCTACTGATGATGCTATAAAAAAAATGGAGGCTGATGGTGTAAAAATTATAATTGCTGATTTTCACGCAGAAGCAACGAGCGAAAAACAGGTTTTCGGTCATTATTTTGACGGACGGCTTTCAGCAGTTTTCGGAACTCATACCCATGTTCCTACCGCAGATGCTAAAATTTTAAGGGGTGGCACGGGGTATATAACAGATGTCGGAATGACAGGCTCGCAAGACGGAATACTTGGGCTTAAAAAAGAGATTTCAGTAAACAAGGTTGTTTTTGAGGTCAATGAGCCTTTTGAATGGTGCGATACTAACCCCGTATTACAGGGCGTAATTTTCGATGTTTGCGAAGAAACAGGAAAATGCACAAATGTCGAAAGAATAGAATATTAGAAAAAAGCAACCAAATAAAATAAAAAAATTAGTAAAAACTATTGCAAAAACATAAATTAAGTGATATAATTAGATAAATATTTATATAAATAAAAAATACATTTTTTAAAAGCGAGAATTTTAAAAAACGGAGGAAAGCAATATGAAAAAGATTATTTCATTACTTTTAGTAGTTTTAATGGCTGCAACTTTATTTGCAGGCTGCGGACAGAAAGCAGACGACAACAAGCTTATTATGGCAACAAACGCTGAATTCCCACCATATGAATACTATGACGGTGAAAAAATTGTAGGTATCGATGCAGAAGCGGCTGAAGCTATCGCTAAGAAGCTTGGTATGGAGCTCGAAATCGTTGATACAGCATTCGATTCAATCATTCCTGCAATTCAGGCTAAGAAATACGATATCGGTATGGCAGGTATGACTGTTACAGAAGAAAGACTTGAGGAAGTTAACTTCTCGGATACATATGCAAAAGGTGTTCAGGTAGTTATCGTTACAGAAGATTCTGCTATCACAACTGTTGATGATTTGTTTGCTGACGGTGCAAACCACAATGTAGGTGTTCAGACAGGTACAACAGGTGATATTTATGCAACAGGCGATATCGAGGAAGCAGGTCTCGGAAAACTTGCCCGTTTCAACAAGGGTGCAGATGCTGTTGAAGCTCTTAAGATTGGCAAGGTTGACTGTGTAATCATTGATAATGAGCCTGCAAAGGCATTTGTTGAAGCAAGCGAAGGTCTTAAGATTCTTGATACTGCTTATGCAGAAGAAGATTATGCTATCGCAGTTAACAAGGATGATACAGAGCTTTTGGAAAAAATCAACGAAGCACTTGCTGAGTTAAAGGCAGACGGAACATTTGATGCTATCGTTGGCAAATATATTAAGGCTGAATAATCATAAAAAATAATGTTTTTTAAGGGAGTGACATTACCACTCCCTTAAATTGCTGTAATGGGAGTGTAAAATGACTGAATTTTTTAACGGTGTTAAGTCGGATTTTATAACCTGCTTTCTGACCAAAAACAGATGGCAATTCATAACGGAAGGTCTTAAAGCGACCTTGATTATCACATTGCTTTCCTGTGTAATGGGTGTTGCAATAGGTATCGTTGTTGCTATTATCAGAAGCAGTTATGATAAGAATGTAAAAAATATGCGAAACGGTATCGGTAAGGGCTTTCTTGCGTTTTTTAACGGATTTTGCAAGGTATATCTTACCGTCATTCGTGGTACGCCGGTATTAGTACAGCTTATGATTATGTACTACATTATTTTTGCAGCATCAGATA
>CAZZPN010000128.1:0-4140 GCA_964655495.1 uncultured Oscillospiraceae bacterium | reverse complement strand
ATTTGGTCGCCCAATCCTGCCTGGTTAACAGCAGCAACACTGTCGCCGCCGCCGATGATTGTTGTAGCATCAATTTCAGCTAAAACTTCAGCAATAGCGTTTGTACCTTTTGCAAATGTAGGCATTTCAAAAACACCCATAGGTCCGTTCCAAACAACTGTTTTTGCTTCTTTTATTGCATCGGAATAAAGCTTGATTGTTGCTTCACCGATATCAAGCCCCTGCCAGCCTGCTTCAATCTGACCTCTTGCAACTGTTTTATGTTCTGCGTCATTTGCAAAATCTGTTGCAACAACTGTATCAACAGGAAGAAGGAGCTTAACGCCTTTTTCTTCAGCTTTTGCAACCATTTCATTAGCGTAGTCGAGGTAGTCAGCTTCGAGTAATGAATCACCAACTTCTTCGCCCTGAGCTTTCATAAATGTATAAGCCATACCGCCGCCGATGATGAGTGTATCAACTTTCTCTAAAAGATTGTTTATAACAGAAATTTTGCTTGAAACTTTTGAACCGCCCAAAATTGCAACGCAAGGTCTTACAGGATTATCAACAGCGTTTCCTAAAAATTCAAGTTCTTTTTCAATGAGGAATCCACAAACAGATTCTCCGCCGATGAATTCTGTTACACCAACAGTTGAACAGTGAGCTCTGTGAGCTGTTCCGAAAGCATCGTTTACAAAAATATCTGCAAGTGAAGCAAGTTCTTTTGAAAAAGCTTCAACATTTTTTGTTTCTTCTGCTCTGTAACGGGTGTTTTCAAGTAAAACAACATCTCCGTCATTCATAGCTGCAACAGCAGCTTTTGCATTTTCGCCAACAACAGTTGCGTCAGCAGCAAATACAACTTCTTTTCCGAGTTTTTCAGATAATTTTTTTGCAACAGGTGCCAAAGATAATTTTGCAATTGCTTCGCCCTTAGGTTTTCCCAAGTGTGAGCAGAGAATAACCTTAGCGCCGTTTTCGATAAGGTGCTTTATTGTAGGAAGTGCACCGTCAATTCTTGTTTCGTCTGTGATGTTTAAGCTTTCGTCAAGCGGAACATTAAAATCGCAACGAACGAGAACTCTTTTACCTTTTACTTCGATATCTCTTACTGTTTTTTTGTTTAACATGAGCAATATCTCCTTTTATATAAAATAATTTTTTAAACAAAGCCATCATTCCTATTCTACACTATTTTTTGGAATTTTGCAATAGTTATTTAAAAAATTGTTATTTTTTTATCAAATTTTTTTATATTTTCATAAAAAGTTTTTAAATTTACATTCTTATTTATATATTTTGACAAAAAGACTTGCAATTTACACACCAAATGTGTTAAAATATACTTTGTTTCAAACAAACGAAAGGAAAAGCTTTTAATGAAATCTTTTGTCATCAATAAAAACGATGAAGGGCAAAGACTTGATAAGTTTATTAAAAAAATTCTTATCCATGCACCCGATTCGCTGATATATAAATATTTAAGAAAAAAAAGAATAAAAGTCAACGGAAAAAAGGAAGATATCTCCTATAAATTAAAAGAAGGGGATAAGCTTGAATTTTATGTTAATGACGAACTTTTTTCGGGCAGTGAAGAAAAAGAAGATTCTTTTTTAAAGATAACTCCGAAATTAAATATAGTTTACGAAGATGAAAATCTTATTGTGATACATAAAAAACCGGGAGTTATCGTTCACAGTGATGACAAAGAAAATTTTAATACTTTAATTGCACATATTCAGGCTTATCTCTATAAAAAAGGCGAATTTGATTTTGAAAACGAAAATTCTTTCAGGCCCTCTCTTTGTAACAGGCTTGACAGAAATACAGGCGGACTTTTGTTGGCTGCAAAAAACGCATTGACACTGCGCTGTTTAAATGAAATTATAAAGAAAAGAGAAATTGATAAAAAATACCTTTGTATAGCGTTGGGACATTTCGATAAAAAAGAGGCAATCTTAAAAGCATATCATTTCAAAGATGAAAAGAAAAAGGAAGTTTATATTTCCAAAGAAAAAAAGAATGGTTATAAAGAAATTATAACAGGCTATAAGGTGCTTAAAGAAGAAAAAACAAACGGAGAAATTCTTTCATACCTCGAAGTTTCTCTTATTACCGGAAGAACGCACCAGATAAGAGCGCACATGGCATACATTTCGCATCCGTTACTCGGAGACGGCAAATACGGTCGTAACGAAATAAACAAAAAATTTAAAATGAAGTATCAGTGTCTTTATTCATATAAACTGACATTTAATATAGAAGATAAAAATTCACCGTTGTATTATCTTAATAACAAGACCTTTGAAATAAAAGATGTGGATTTCTTTAATTGAGAGAAAGGAACTAAAAAATGTTAAAGGAATATTTAAAAAAAATAAATATAGAGCCAAACGAAAAAATAATTTTAAAATTTGATAAGTTCTCAAAGTTACTTCTTGAGTGGAACGAAAAAATTAATCTTACTTCAATAACTGATTCTGAAGAAATTATAATCAAGCATTATATTGATAGTATGACAATTTTTGAAACGGGAAAAATAAAGGAAAATATGAAAATTATTGATGTTGGCTGCGGTGCAGGTTTCCCGTCTTTTCCAATGAAATTTGCGATGGATTCTCTAAATGTTACAATGCTTGATTCACTTAATAAAAGAATAACATTTCAAAAGGCCGTTATTGAGGAAATGGAACTTAAAAATATAGAAAGTGTGCATCTTCGCGCAGAAGAAGGCGGAGTAAACGAAAAATACAGAGAAAAATATGATATTGCGTGTGCAAGAGCAGTTGCAAACCTTTCTTCTCTTATTGAGCTTTGCGTTCCTTTTGTTAAAGTTGGCGGATATTTTATAGCATTAAAAGGCGCTGAAGTTGGAGAAGAATTACAAAATGCTAAAAATGCGTTAGGGTGTCTGGGGGCTGTTATTGAAGATGTTGTCACACTAAAGCTTCCAAAAATCGAGCACGAGAGAAATATTGTTATTATAAAAAAAGAAAAACCAACTGACAAACGCTACCCCAGAAAAGCACCAAAGCCGATAAATAAACCGTTATAGGTGATGAAATAATTATGAAAATAAATTACTGCGATTATGAAAGTAAATTAAAATTTCTTTTTAAAACAATTTTCAAGGTAACCGACAAATTCTGCGATATGATTTTTGAAAAAAAGCTTTCAAAGAGTGATATTTTCGCACAAATTTGTGATGATGAGCTTGTGGCTTTTTCTTATGCGATGGAATTTTTGGTAAAAATAAAAAAAGAAATCAAAAAGTGTATTTATATTTACGGTGTAGGTGTAGCAGAAGAATACAGGGGCAGGGGACTTTCGAAAAAAATTCTTAATGAGATTTACGAATATTACAAGGATAAAAATGTTTCCTTTTTGTATCTTGTTCCCGAAAACGAAGGACTTTTTAAAATGTATGAGAAACTTGGATATAAGACAGAGTTTTATCTCAATAAAACGGCTTTTGATTTAATAGAAATAAAATCAGCACCGTATGAAATAGAAAATGGAAGCTTTATTACAGATATGGAAGAATACACTTTAAAAAGAAATCATTTCGAGCCTGTAATATTAAGAAAAAAAGAAGATGTTGAAGCGATAATGAGTTATACGATATATAAAAAAATATCTGAAAGCGGTTTTTTATATGAAGCTGACGGAAATACTGCGTTAGTGCGAGAAAGCTTTATTTATAACGAAAAAGACTTCTATTCTTTTTTGTCATATCTTAAAGACTGTGGCTATGAAAAAGCTGTTGTAACAAATTACCCAAATAATAAAATTCCGTATGCAATGGTGAGAGCTTATGAAGAAATTGACTTTATTAACCGATATACAAATATGAACTTTGACTGATTTTATATTTTGTTTACATTGACAGTTGAAATTTTAAAAATAATGTGATATAATAGAAATGTATTTTTATGACTTTTTAATTTAAGCGAGGTAACAGAACTATGGGCGGTTTTTTTGGTGTAGCATCTAATGAAGATTGTGTTTTTGATTTATTTTACGGAGTAGATTACCATTCTCATCTTGGAACAAGGCGTGCAGGTATGGCAGTTTACAGTAATGAAAACGGCTTTGATAAAGCAATTCACAATATTGAAAACACACCTTTTCGTACAAAATTTGCAAAAGATTCAAATA
>CAZZPN010000127.1:0-4176 GCA_964655495.1 uncultured Oscillospiraceae bacterium | reverse complement strand
GGCTGCATCTCCTAACACGGAATGGCTTAAGGTTGCCAGAACAAGTCAGGCAAGAAGTAAGATAAATCAATGGTTCAAGAAGGAAAAAAGGGAAGAAAATATTGCAAAAGGCAAGGAGCTTTTAGAGAAAGAACTCAAAAAGTACGATATGTCCCTTAAGGAGCTTCTTAGTGATGAAAATCTTCTTGCTCATCTTCTTAAAAAGTACAGCTTTGCAAAAGAAGACGATTTCTATGCCATTATCGGAAACGGCGGTATAAATGTAGAAAAAATCTGTAACCGTATAGAAGATTACACTCAGAAGAAGGCTAAGGTACCTGACCAGCAGAAGTTGATAGATGAGATTAATAATACTGCAAAAAATCAGCAGGATAGCAAGAAAAAAGGCGGAATTTCCGTTAAGGGAATTGATAACTGCTTAGTCAGAACGGCAAAATGTTGTTTTCCTGTTCCGGGTGATGATGTAATAGGTTATATCACAAGGGGCAGAGGTGTAACAATTCACCGTAAAAATTGTCAGGCACTTTTGGATATAGAAAAATCTGACGGAGATAAGAAAAGGCTTGTTGAGGTTGAATGGGAAGGCTATAATGGCGAGAGTCATAATGTTGATATACTTATAGAAGCCTCTAATCGTTCAGGACTGCTTGTCGATGTTACTCTGGCACTTAATGATATGAGAGTTCCGATTATGGCACTTCAGGCAAAAACAACAACACATAATACAATAGACAATATAAATGTAACAATTCAGGTTGAAAGCCAGGAAAAACTCGCAAGAATTCTTGGCAGACTTAACAATATAAAGGGTGTTTACAATGCCCGCAGAGCGTGATTTTATGAATATAAAAACTGTTACAAGTCTGAAAAATGATATCGTTGTTCAGACAAAAAAATTAAAAAACAAAAAATATAGAGAGCAGACAGGAACTTTTTTGGCAGAGGGAGTAAAAAATGTAAGGGACAGCCTTAAATTGTGTGAGGCACAAAGAATTTTTGTTACCGATGAAAAGCTTCTGGAGGCTGATTATAATTGCCCTTGCTATATCGTAACCGAGCAGATTATGAGTGAACTTTCGGACACTGTCACTCCGCAGGGAATGGCGGCTGTGTTTAAAATGAAAGAGTTTTCTTATGAAAATGTTTCGGATAAAATACTTTTGTTAAACGGAGTTTCGGACCCCGGAAATGTAGGAACGATTTTAAGAACGGCGTGCGCATTTGGTTTTAATACTGTTATTGCAGATTCAAAAACGGCAGATATTTATTCGCCCAAAATTATCCGTTCGGCTATGTCATCTGTTTTTGCGCTTAATATTTTAAGAACGCAAGCTTTGGAAGCTGAGGTTGAAGAATTTAAGAAAAAAGGCTACACTTTTTTTGTAAGCTGTTTATCAGAAAAATCGGAGAATATAAATAATATAACTTTTCCCAAAAAGTGTATTCTTGCTGTGGGAAACGAAGCAAACGGGGCAGATGAGAGTATCATAAAACTTGCAGATAAGCTTTATATTATACCTATGGAAAAGTCGATAGAGTCGCTTAATGTTGCTATTGCTGCAGGAATAAGTATGTATAAGGCAAATTATTAAGCTCATTTTTTGTTTTTTTGGTGTAAACTATTGCTAAAATGGCAAATATATGTTAAAATAATATAAGAATAATTCATGGAGGTAAATTTTTATGAGTTGGTTTGATAAAGTTAAAGAAAGTGCTTCAAAAGCTACAAAACTTGCAAAGGTGAAATCAGGTGAAATCTACGAAGTTACAAAGCTTAATCTTTCTGTAAATGAATGTGAAGCAAAAATTGAAAAAATGTTCAAAAATGCCGGTGTACTTTGTTACAGAGATTTTGAAAACGGTGTTGAGCTTTCTGAAGATATAAAGCTTATTATGGAAGCTGTTGACGCCAAATATAAAGAAATTGAAGATTTAAAAGCAAGAATAAACGAAATAAAGAGCGTTGTTTCTTGTCCTTCATGCGGCGCAAACAATGTTAATGAAGCAAAATTCTGCAATAGCTGCGGAAAAAACTTAAAAGAAGCTTCCGAGAGCGCTGACGCTTAAAATATACTTAACAATTTTAAATTAAAAAGAGAAAAAGAAGATAGCGTGGAAAGAATGGAAAGAATGAAAAAATATCTTACACACAAAAATATTGCTCTTGCACTTCTTTTTGTAATATTTTTGTTTTCTAATCTTATACCGCCGGCAGGAATAGCGGGCGGTAATTTCTATGAATATTCGTCAGGCGGCTATGCGCAGGGTGATAGTGGCGGTGCGATAGCATTTCAATACAGCAGTATCCCTTATGAGAATTATTATCACGGTACAATGAATTGGGTTTTAAGGCCTCTTTCAAAGCTTATACCGCTTATTGATATAAGAGTTACGGGATTTTTGTTGTTCCTTTTGGTTTTTGTTTTCTTTGGCGTAATTATTTACAAAATGGATTTCAAAAAAAAGTGGCACGCAGTTCTGTTTGAGTTTATGGCGGTGTTTGTGTTCGGCGATTTTGCATATCTGCTTCACTACAACACTATGACAACTCAAGGGCTGCTTCTTAGCTCAATGCTTATTATGACTCTCATTTTATTATGGCAGTTTCATATAAAAACTTCTATTGCGATGAGTGTGGCATACAGCTTTTTGTGTCTCTTTGCAGGCGGACTGTCTGAAGGTTGGTTTATATTGGGAATACTTCTTAACTTACTTATAATTCCCACATTTTTTGTAAGAAACGACAAAAAATATATTATATCTTCCGCATTGGCGTGTGTTTTATCTATAACTGCGGTTTCAGTTCTTTTTTCGGGCGGAGTAAGTGAACAGATAAAGTATGACAATCTTGTAAACTCTACTTTTTACGGAATTTATAAGGACAATACTGCAGAGCTGACAAACGAGAAGTTTGACAAGGATATTATAGAAAAGTACAGCGGAAAATCAAATTTTGAAATAGATGAGAAGCTTCAGATGCCATATACTTATTCTGATATTTTCTCTTATTACATTAAAAATCCGTCTTTCTTTAAGGATAAGCTTGAAATTACGGCGGGTAACGCTTTTGAGATACGAGCCAGATACATTTCCAATCAGCCTGATGGCTCACTTAAAAACGGATTTACTTTGTACAGTGCGTTAAAAAGAAGATTTATGCAACCGAATTTGTGGTTTGTTCTTGCAGTTGTACTTGGTATTCTTGTATTTTGCGGACTTAATGTCAAAAACGAGAAAGAAAAAAATATAAAAGGTCATTATGTTTATCTGATGATGCTCTCTGTTATAAGCTTGTATGCTTTTGTCGCCCCACTTGTTATAAGCGGAGAGGCGGGAATTTCGGAGAAGCTTTTCTGTTATAATATAATATTTGACATAATGCTTTTAAATGCGGTTGTGGGAGGAGCAATCATTTCTTCTGCACGCAGAGATAAACTTAAGGAAAAATACGGTGTTAATCAATAAGCGAAAAACGCTTATTGATTAACCTTTTTAAAGGAGATACATAAAATGGAGAAAATGGGTTTAAATCAGATAAGAGAAGAATTCTTATCGTTTTTTGAGGAAAAAGGTCATCTAAAGATGAAATCTTTTCCGCTTGTTCCGATAAACGATAATTCACTGCTTCTTATAAATGCAGGTATGGCACCTTTGAAAAAATATTTCACAGGAGAAGAAACTCCACCAAGAAAAAGAGTAACAACCTGCCAGAAATGTATAAGAACTCCGGATATTGAGCGTGTAGGTGTTACGGCACGACACGGAACATTTTTCGAAATGCTCGGTAACTTCTCATTCGGCGATTATTTCAAAAATGAAGTAACAGGCTGGGCGTGGGAGTTTATTACCAAAAGACTCGGTCTTCCTGAGGACAAGCTTTGGGTAAGCGTTTACCTTGATGACGATGAAGCGTTTGATATATGGACTAAAAAGGTTGGGGTATCACCTGACAGAATGGTAAGATTTGGAAAAGAGGACAACTTCTGGGAAATCGGAACAGGTCCCTGCGGCCCTTGTTCAGAAATATATTTTGACAGAGGCGAAGAACACGGCTGCGGTAAGCCTGACTGTAAGGTAGGCTGCGACTGTGACAGATATGTTGAATTCTGGAATCTTGTTTTCACTCAGTTTGATAAAGATGCTGACGGAAACTATAATCCTCTCGCTAATCCTAAT
>CAZZPN010000126.1:0-4225 GCA_964655495.1 uncultured Oscillospiraceae bacterium | reverse complement strand
CGTTAGCAGAAATTGCAACACCTGCACGCTCAAAAAGAGGCCAGAAGCCGCTGAAATATCTTGCGTTTGCATAGTCTGATTCTGTACTTGCAACGACCATAACATCAAGACCTTTTTTTCTTATTAACTCTGCCGCTTTCTTAATTCTTTCCTGATATTCCCAATCAGGAATACAAACTCTGTTTGCCATAATTAAAATCCTCCGTTTTTTAATATATTTTTTAAAAATTTCTCTTTTTTTACAGTATATCACAAACAGATTTTTTTGTCTTTGAACAATAGTCATATTTTTTTGCACAATATTAAATTTTTTTATCTTAATTCAAAAAAGGTTGTAGAAAAACACATAGATTTTCTACAACCTTACAAGTCATACTTATTTCTTTTCTTTTGATGAAAATATTGCTGCAGCCAATACTCCGAAAAATATCGCAGCACTTATTCCTGCCGCCGAAGCCTCAAGTCCGCCTTTTAAGATGCCTATAATTCCGTCTTTATTTATTGCTTTTATTACTCCGTTTGCAAGTAAATTACCAAAACCCATAATAGGAACTGAAGCGCCTGCACCGAAAATTTCTTTTAATTTATTATAAAAACCAAGATAAGTGAACACTACCCCCAAAACAGTATAAAGAACAAGAATTCGTGCCGGAGTGAATTTTGTATAGTCAATTAGAAGCTGTGCAATGGCACACAAAAAACCACCGAACAAAAAGCTGTAAAAATACATCATTTTTCTATTCCTCCCCTGCTTCAAGCTGAATAAGATGTGATATTCCCGGAATCGTTTCTCCCTGAAAAGCCGTTGTAGGCGACATAAGAGCGCCCGTTGCGGCAACTAAAACTTTTTTATATTCGTTTGCTTCAAGTTTTTTTATGATATAAGAATTGAGAACACTTCCGCAACATCCACATCCACTTCCGCCCGCATGAACATCCTGTTCTTCAGAAAAAATCATACATCCGCAGTCGTCAAGCTTATCCGATATATTTATGTTATTTTCAAGAAGAAGATTTTTTAATAATTCACGACCGATATTTCCCAAATCTCCTGTAAAAATCATATCGTAGGATTGAGGATCATAACCTGTGTCCTCAAAAAATGTGCTTATTGTCTGGTATGCGGCAGGGGAAAATGTCAAGGGTACACCATAAAATTTTTTTAAAAATTTTATTTTTTTATATATCTTATTATATGAGATTACTTGGTATAAAGCAATTCTGCTCGTCAATAGGAATAGGCTCTTCACACATACAGACTATACCGCCATTACCACGAGTAAGCGTTGTTTTATCTAAGAATGTAAACTTTTTCACTTCGCGTCTGTTTGGATTTGCTGACTTCTTCACTTCTAGAGGATGAATAATTTGATTTTCCTCTATAAACAAATCAATTTCTTTTGCATTGGAATCGCGATAGTATGTTACATTTGCTTTTGCAGAGCTGTAGGCGTAATTTTTTATAATTTCCATAACAACATAATTTTCGTAATAATGACCACTTGCTGCACCATTCATAAGAGTCTGTGGTGTGAGCCACATAGAAAGAAATGCACAAAGTCCCGTATCACAAAAATATAGTTTAGGAGTTTTTGAAAGCCTTTTCAGTTCATTGTTTGCATAAGGCTCAAGAAGATAAATTATTCCTAATCCTTGTAAAAGCTGAAGCCACTGCCTTGCTGTCGGTTCGGATATATCTGTACTTTCAGCAAGAGTTGCATAATTTACCTGTTCAGAAACTAATGCCGCACACGCTTTTAAGAACCTTGTAAACTTAACTGTGTCAGTTATTCCGCCTTCTTCTGCAACATCTCGCATAAGATAGGTATCAACATAAGAATTGTAATATTCCATGCGAAGCTCATCATCAACACCAAGCACTTGTGGCATACCACCTTCCCAGATGTGATAAAACACCTTTTCAACATCATTTTTTGAAATCTGTTTTTGTCTTTTTTGCAGTGTTTCTAATGAATAATCAAGAGCAGTATCAAAAACTATATTATTTTTTTCCCTTTGAGACATACTGTAAAGGTTAAGAATTCCAATTCTGCCTGCCAATGTATCTCTGATTTTTTTCATCATTTTATACTGTTGGGAGCTGGTAAGCCAAAATAAACCTTTTTCATCTGTTTCATCGCACATAATTTTAATTTGTTCAAAGAGTTCGGGAGCCTTTTGAACCTCATCAATAAGAATAGGTGGCTTATATGTCTGAAAGAAAAGGACAGGATCTGTTTTTGCCAATTCTCTTGCCATCATATTATCAAGCGACACATAAGTTCTGTCAGTCCCTTCGCACAAATGCTTCAGCATAGTTGTTTTACCAACCTGCCTTGCTCCAGTAACAAGAATCGCCTTAAAAAAGCCATTCATTTTCATAAATTTGCGTTCAAGCTCTCTTGTTATATATTTCATAATTAAACACCTCGTTTTTACGATAATCTAAAGTTAATTTTATTTTATCATAAAAACACATTTTTGTCAATAGAATATGCGAATATCCTGAATTTTATAACCACTATCAATATATACAATAATTTTTTTATTTAACTGTCTGACGCGCCTCAATATATAGGTCTATATCCTCAATAATATAATTTGTACCGGTTGTATGAAGTGCCTCAAAACAGCTTACTATATATTCAGAAATATTATACTGTCTGAAAAGACTTATTACCTGTTTACCTGTCAATTTTTTTGCTGTTCTGTACTGTTCAATACAAAATATTAAAAAATTACCTTCTTTACTCACAAATTACGCCTCCTCAGGAAAAACAAAAGAACCTGTCTTTTGTTCTTCATCAAACATATTAAACAAACTTAGCGGACTTAAATGCCACAGCTTTGTATCTTCTCTTTCCAAGCATTCAAAGACCTTTGAATCATAAAATTTATCGGATGCAGTTATCTCATCCCAAGAATAATTCTCGGTAATAAGTTTTACCACAGCAGGAATTATTAATATAAGCATAGATTCATATTTTTTCTTATCCATTATAATTCCTCCTCTGCCACAGTTCCCACAAACTTAATAAAAGATAAAGCCTTTTCGCTTGTAAACACCATTTGATCATATAATTTCTTGATTTTTAATGTTTCCAGTGTCTGTTCTTTAGATAATGCTCCTGCTTGATAAAGTGTGAATGTTGTATAAACATCATCATTTGCCACCGGACCATATACAACATCATAGTTGTCTCCATCATAATTTCCACTACGATTTTCCGAAACAAAGTCAAGCCACGCTTCATTGGGAGAATCAAATTTGAGAACAAAACATTCACAAAACAACTTTGCTTCATCTACTTCATATATACTTACCTGTTTGGTTCCTTCATTTTTTCTCTTATATACTTTTTCTGCAAAACTAATTGCCTGTGCTTTATTTGTTGTTGTATAAAATCCGTATCCAAAATCAAGATACCTATTCTGTGCAATAAGCTTTGGCTTTTCAACAACAACATTACTTCCGTGATAAATTATCATACATTCCCCTCCAATGCCTTCTTGGCTATTCTAAGTTCATTTTCCAATGATTTTATCATAGCTTCAGTATGTTTTCTTTTTTCTATGAGAGCAGGTATGTCTCCTGCATCCTTGCCTAAGTATTTTGTAATTACTTTTTTGCCCTCACGATATTTTAAATAATAATATTTTTGTCCGTTTTTATTCGACTCAGACAACGAACCTTTTGGCAATTCATCAATTATTTTACGATATCGTTCAAGCATATATTCTATTCTTGTTTTTTCTTTAAGTATAGTGTTAATAATCAAATTCAAAGCTATCACCTACTTATATTATACACAACATTATTAAAAAAGTCAATATTTGTTGTAGAAAAATATATAAACATCACTTAGATGAATTATTCTTTAAACTATTTAGGCAGATTTACGATTGTGTCGCAAATCTGCCTAAAAACATTTTATTTATGCTGTCTTAATAATTTCTTTATTCATCTCGATATATTCCAGTGCTTCTTTATAAGCATCATCAAATTTAAATTTTATAGTAATGTTACCACCTTCGTGCACTAAAATCTCATCAACTAACTCAAGCAAAAGATTTCGGGTTAAAGCTTTTATTTTCCCATGACTTTTAAAGTGAGCTATAAATTCATTTTCGTCATTTACCCCTTCTTCATAGCTTTGAGCTGTTTCGGTAAGATTTTCTATCATTTTATCAAGAGTTTCTATTTTTTCTGAAATACCTTGCTTTA
>CAZZPN010000125.1:1126-4234 GCA_964655495.1 uncultured Oscillospiraceae bacterium | reverse complement strand
ATAAATCAAGTATGTTTTCTGAACTTTTTCCAAAAATTGCACGAGTGAGTTTTTTTGCAATTCTTGAAAAGTTTTCTTTATCATAAACAAAGTATATTGAAAGAATAATGCCTATTATTGTATTTGTTATTCCGTTTGACAAAATTTTCGGAACATTTATTATCCAGTTTAAAAAGCTTTGTGCAAACGAAGTCGCATAAGACATAAGGGCTGAATAAATCTTATTATGGTCGAGAGCCAACTCATCAAGATTAAATCTGTCAATAAAGTCAGTAAAGAAAACATCGAGCTTAAAAATATAATCCGGAATATTATTAACAAGCGTTACCGCACTGTCAACAATCTGCGGAATAAGCTGATTGATAAGAACAACAATCAAAATAAGAACAAGAACATAAACAAAAAGAACAGAAAACGCTCTTAAAAATTTGTTTTTCTCTTTCTTTATGTCATCAGATAAGTTTTTTAGCTCTTTATCTTTTTCCTCATCAACGTTTTTTTTATTTGGTGTTTTTTTGGCAGCGAAAATTTTAACTACCGTTTTCTTTCCCAAAAACTTGCAAAAATCTTCTGTTTTTTCAACAAAAGGCCATAGTATATAAGCGATAACAAATCCTATTACAAATGGAGAAAGCACAGAGCTTATAAAGCCCAGTGCTCCAACAAATTCTCCTATTTTTGAAATCAGGAAATAAAAGGCTATCAAAACTATACCGATAATAACATTAGCCCATATTCTTTCGGAATTATTTTTAAAAAATCCTTTCATTCTTTCCCTCTTATTCTTTTATAAAAACTACTTATTATTCTTCAGGCTGTACAGCTTCCGGTGTTTCTGTGCCTTGTGCAGCGTCGCCTGAAAGATTGGTTTTTTCGTATAATACATCTTCAATCTTAAGAAGCTGTTCATAGTCCACATATATTTTCTTTTCTTCTTTAACTTCTTCTATGATTTTTGAAAATTCTTTATTCTGATAAATCGAAAGCACTTTATCTTTATTCGCTGTGAAATCTTCATCTGAAAGTGCCAGTCTTTTTATTACATGATAACCGTAGGATGTTTCTATTACATCGGAAATTCCGTCAATTTCAAGTGCTTTTGTGCCTTCGTAGAATTCTGTTACCATTTCACCTTCAGCAAATACATAGCCTTCAGGCTGAGACTGTGAGCCCGGATCTTCAGATTCTTCTGCAACAAGCTTATCGAAATCCGCACCGTTTCTCGCTTCTTTCAAAAGTGCATCAATTTTTGACTTTGCTTCAGCGATTTTATCTTCACTAAGTGGCTGACCTGTTGACTGGTCTGTTGTAAGCTTAAGAATGTGTTTTGCTTTAAGGAATTCGTCATTGAAAGTTTTTTTCAATGCTTCATCATCAGGATTCATTCTTTCTTCCTTTGAAACATACTGTTCCATATAGTCTGAATAGATGTACTGTTTTCTCATATATTCATCTATACTTTCAGGTGTGAGCTTATACTGCTGAACAAAAAGGTCTTTCTGAGCTGTAAGTCCGCTTGTTTCAAACATTTCTTTAAGCTTATCACCTGTATAGTCAATGCCTTTTTCTTTTCCTTTTTCTGCGAAAAGTGTGAGCATTATAAGTGTATCGGCTGTCTGCTTATAAATAAGCTCTCTGTAAGTTGAGCCGTCTTCTGCTGCCTGAGAATCCAAAATTGCATCACGGTCAGCTTTTTCTGCCTGTTCCAATCCCTGCTGCGGAAATATGCTTGACACATACTGCGACATAAGAAATCTCGCTTCTTCTTTTGTGATTTCTTCTTCTCCAACAACTGCAACCACACCATCGGGAAGCTTTTTGTTTTCATAATCAAGTCCGAGTTCAATCTTATTTCCGTTTGAATCGGAAACCTCAGGTGCCTTTTTTGAGCATGAGCATACGCCCAGGCACATAAAAATGCAAAGCATTACTGCAATAATTTTCTTCATTTTTCTGATACCTCTTTCGTTTTAGTTAATTAAAAGCCTGTATTCACAGGTATTTTGCTTATTAATGAATCATTCTGATTCACTTCATATTTTGATTTTAGCTCTTCCGATTTCTTTGTGATATAGTCGTTTTCGTAAGCCGTTGCGATTGTCGAAGCTTTTTCATCCATATCCGACGCTAAAAGCGGAACTCTTTTTATTATATGAAAACCGTAAGAAGTTCTTACGATATCAGAAATTTCATTTTCTTCAAGTGCTTTTGCACCTTCATAAAATTCTGTTACCATTTCGCCCTCTGTGAATACATAGCCCAAAGGATAGGTCTGTTTGCCAGGGTCATCGGAATAATTCATCGAAAGATTTGTAAAGTCTTCTCCTGCTTTTGCCCGTCTTAAGAGATTCTGCGCGCTTATTTCCTTTGATAAAATCTCCTCTTCAGAAAGTGCTTCTCCCGTTTGCGCATCCGTTGTTGCAATGAGAATATGCTGCGCTTTAAGATAATCTCTTTCAAATATTTCCGTAAGCTGAACTTCGGTTGGGGTATATCCTTTTTCTTTGCTGACAACTCTGTTAATGTATTTTTCTTTAAGCATCTGTTTTCTTATGATTCCTTTAATCCCGTTTTTATTGACACCATATGTTTCTTTTAAAGTTTCAAAATCAGACTCGGTAAAGATTTTAGACATCTGAGTGTTGACCTCAGCCGAAGTAACAGATAAACCTTCTTCTTTTGCAGCCTGTGCAAAAATTGCATAGTTCATCACTTCCGACAAAGCATATTCTTTAATAAAATCTGCCGGTTTTTTCCCTTCAATATCAGTCTGCCACTGTTCTTTCTGCTGTTCTTCTGTAAGTGCCATTGCGGAAAACTGTTTTTTTGTACCTTCAACCATATTTGCAATTACATAAGAAAGCTCACCTTCTGTAATAACCTCTTCTCCGACAGTTACAACAACATCGCCGGAAGAACTACTGCAGCTGCAAAACAAAGCAAGTGTCATAACCAAGGAAACAAAAAGACAAATTCCTTTTTTCATAACGCTTATTTCCTTTCATAATTATTATTCCGTATTTTAATACATTAATTATACACTATTTTTAGTGAAAAATCAATGTTTTTTAATAATGTAACAAATATTTAATATTTGTGCCTAATATA
>CAZZPN010000125.1:0-1116 GCA_964655495.1 uncultured Oscillospiraceae bacterium | reverse complement strand
ACCGATTTATCGCGGAATTCAAAAGGGTTTTCGAAAGTATTCTGGTGAAATTTGTCAACTTTTTTCACAAAAAATCTTGAAAAACAGATATAAATATAGTATAATATTGACAGATAAGTGCTTTTTATGAAAAAATTGAGGCACAAAAAAACGAAAAGGAGAAAGTTTTTTATGGAAAAACTATTCAAACTAAAAGAACACGGCACAACTGTTAAAACAGAAATTATTGCCGGAATCACAACATTTCTTGCCATGGCTTATATCCTGGCAGTTAATCCGGGTATGTTAGGTATTATCCCTGACGGTCCCGGCGCTGCTGCTATTTTTATGGCAACAGCACTTTCAGCTTCTATCGCTACAATTTGTATGGCATTTTTTGCTAACTATCCTGTAGCTCTTGCATCAGGTATGGGACTTAACGCATTCTTTACTTACACAGTATGTTTAGGTATGGGTTATTCATACAAAGTAGCTTTAACAGCTATCTTGATTGAAGGTATTATCTTTATGATTCTTTCAATTTTTAAGTTCAGAGAAGCATTGGTTAACAAAATTCCTGCAAATTTAAAGCTTGGTATCACAGCAGGTATCGGTTTGTTTATCACAATTATTGCACTCATCAATGCAGGTGTAGTTGTAAATAACGACTCTACCTTAGTTGCTCTTGGCGATCTCGGTTCTCCACAGGTTGTTTTGGCAATCGTTGGTTTAATTATTATTGGTGCACTTCATCACTATAGAGTTACAGGTGATATCTTAATAGGTATCATTGCTACATGGATACTTGGAATTATAGCACAGCTTATCGGCTGGTATCAGGTTAATCCTGAAGCTGGTGTTTATTCTTTAATTCCTAATCTTTCATGGGAAGCAATCAAATCAAACTTTGCAGCTCCTGCATTATTCCAGTTTGACTTTAGTTTCATAGCAAAGAACTTTGCAAACTTTGCAGTAGTTATGTTCACATTCTTATATACTGATATTTTTGATACAGTAGGAACACTTATCGGTGTTGCTCAGAAAGGTAACTTACTCGCTGAAGACGGTTCGCTTCCAAGAGCAGGCGGTGCTTTAATGGCAGATGCTGTTGGTACAGTTGCAGGTGCTTGTCTTGGT
>CAZZPN010000124.1:0-4335 GCA_964655495.1 uncultured Oscillospiraceae bacterium | reverse complement strand
GGCAATTACTCTGTTTCGTTTTTCTCTTTTTTTCATTTAAAAATCTGTCCCTTTCAAGCAATTATGATTTTATTATAACATTTCATATCGGAAAAATCAAGAAATATTACCATTTTTATTGACTGATTTGAGAAAATATGCTATAATTCTTTTCGGTGAGTTCGTAACCATCCTCACTTTAGGACAAACTAGTTTGTACCTATAAATCAAAACTAAGGAGAAATTTAAAATGAAAAAATCAAAAGTTTACGGTATTACTATCGGTGCCGTTACGGGCGCAATGTATGTTATTCTTACACTCTTTTCAAATGCTTTAGGGCTTTCAAGCGGTATTATTCAGATAAGAATTTCCGAAGCACTCTGTATAATCCCCTGCTTTAACATTTATGCAATTATCGGTCTTTTTGCCGGATGTATAATTGCAAATTTTCTTACAGGTGCACTTCTTTTAGATGTAATTTTCGGAAGTCTTGCGACCTTAATCGGAGCGATAGGTGCTTATTATTTAAGGCAAAACAAATATCTCGCTGTTATACCCACTATTGTTTCAAACACAATTATTATTCCGTTTGTTTTATCGTTTGTTTACAAATTTGAAGGAGCAATTCCCTATTTTATGGTGACGGTTGGAATAGGCGAAATTATCTCCTGCGGAATTTTCGGAATTATTCTTTATAACTTTATAAAAAAACATAATCTTATATAAAAAAGAGGCAAATGCCTCTTTTTTATATTTCAAATATTTCAGTTTCTCCGCTTTTTAAAGATTTTTTAACATCAATTATTCGCTGATTTTCGCTTCCTCTGAATTTCAACATCAGATTTTTTTTGCTTTCTACAAATCTTCCGTCAACAAGAACATCAATATAAGAAAGCATTTCATCTGTGTAATTACATCTCGCCCTTGAGGGTGAAAGCAGCTCTTTATCAAAAAGATAACCTGTATAACACCAGATATCCTTATTTATAAGTTCAGCTCTGACTCTCTTTAAAAAAGGTGTCAGTACTTTTTGATTTTCAGGCTCAAAAGGCTCTCCGCCAAGGACAGTAAGACCTTTTATCTGCGGCTTTTTTAAAAGCTCAATTATTTTGTTCTCAATTTCCTCGCTAAATTCTTCACCATAAGAAAAATCCCATGTTTCAGGCTGAAAGCAGCCTTTGCAGTGATGACGGCAACCCGAAACAAAAAGAGAAACTCTTATTCCGCTTCCGTTTGCTATATCAAGCGGTTTTATCGCACAAAAATTCATCAGATATGGAGCACCCTTTCCCTGATTTCCTGTGTTCTTCCCTGATTCCAGAACTGTGAGCCTATATATCCGCAAGTTCTTCTTGCCACATTCATTTTATCCTGCTCACGATTTTTGCAGTTAGGACATTCCCAAACGAGCTTACCCTCATTGTCTTCAACTATAACAATTTCTCCGTCATAGCCGCAAACCTGACAGTAATCGCTCTTTGTATTAAGCTCTGCATACATAATATTATCATAAATAAACTTTATTATTTCAAGTACAGCTTCGATATTGTTCTGCATATTGGGAACTTCTACATAGCTGATTGCTCCGCCTGTCGAAAGTGCCTGAAATTTTGATTCAAATTCAAGCTTTGAAAAAGCATCAATTTCTTCAGTTACATGGATATGATAGCTGTTTGTGATATAATTCTTATCTGTTACACCTTCGATGATTCCAAATCTTTTCTGCAAACATTTTGCGAATTTATATGTTGTACTCTCAAGCGGTGTTCCATAAATCGAAAACGCAATATTCGTTTTTTCTTTCCATCTTTGACAAGCATCATTCATATACTGCATAACCTGAATTGCAAACGGTGTTGCATCGGGGTCGGTATGCGATTTTCCTGTCATATATCTTACACATTCGCAAAGACCTGCATATCCCAAAGATATCGAAGAATATCCGCCATAAAGAAGCTTATCAATCTTCTCGCCTTTTTTCAATCTTGCAATAGCACCGTGCTGCCACAAAATAGGTGAAGCATCGGATAATGTTCCTTTAAGTCTTTCGTGTCTTGCCATAAGTGCGTTATAGCATATATCAAGTCTTTTATCAAATATCTCCCAGAATTTTTCAATATCTCCGCCTGATGAAAGCGCTATATCAACAAGGTTAAGCGTTACAACACCTTGATTAAATCTTCCGTAAAATTTATAGTTCCCGTTTTCATCCTTCCAGGGACTTAAGTTTGACCTGCATCCCATTACAGGAAAACAATTTCCCTCTTTTAATTCCTTCATTTTCTTTTCGGAAATATAATCGGGAACAAGTCTTTTTGCTGTGCATTTTGCTGCAAGCTCAGTAAGATACCAATATTTTGAGTCTTCTCTTATATTATCCTCTTCCAGAACATAAATAAGCTTCGGGAACGCAGGAGTAATCCACACGCCGTTTTCATTTTTTACGCCCTGATGTCTTTGCTTTAATGTTTCTTCAATTATAAGCGCAAGGTCATTTTTTTCAAGCTCGTTTTTTGCTTCGTTAAGATACATAAACACAGTTACAAAAGGTGCTTGTCCGTTTGTTGTCATAAGTGTTACAACCTGGTACTGCATCATCTGTACACCTTTTCTGATTTCTTCTCGTAATCTTTTTTCAACGATTTTTGAAACGATTTCATCGGAAGTGTTTTCGTTTATTTCCCTAACCTCTTCAATAACCTCTTTTTTTATTTTTTCACGGCTTATATTAACAAAAGGTGCTAAATGTGTAAGAGAAATACTCTGTCCGCCGTACTGTGAACTTGCAACCTGTGCAATAATCTGTGTTGCGATATTACACGCAGTTGAAAAGCTGTGCGGCTTTTCGATAAGAGTGCCGCTTATAACAGTACCGTTATTAAGCATATCTTCTAAGTTCACAAGGTCGCAGTTGTGCATATGCTGCGCAAAATAGTCAGCATCGTGAAAATGTATTATCCCCTGATCGTGAGCCGATACAACCTCAGGCGAAAGAAGAATTCTTCTTGTGATATCCTTTGAAACCTCTCCTGCCATATAATCTCTCTGCACACTGTTCACAGTAGGATTTTTATTGGAATTTTCCTGCTTCACAACCTCGTTGTTACATTCAATAAGTGTAAGTATCTGTTCATCTGTCGTATTGGACTTTCTCACAAGATAACGGTTATATCTGTATGTTATATAGTTTCTTGCTACACTAAAAGCCTTCTGGTCCATAATCTGATCTTCGACCATATCTTGTATTTCTTCAACATTAAGAGACCTTTTTATATTAGTGCAGGCATTAAGAACATTTTCAAGTATATACGCAATCTGCTTTTCAGTCATTCTTTCGTTCGTAAGAACACTTTCGTTAGCCTTTTCAATAGCTTTTTTTATCTTATCAATATTAAAAGCAGCTTCTGTACCGTTTCTCTTTATAATATTCATTTTTCCAAGTTCCCTTTTCTATAATTTTTTATCTCGTACTTATGTAATTTATTATACCACTTTATGAAATATTGTCAATAGAATTCACTCAATAAAAATTTTTTTGATTTTTTTCATTTCAAGTATTGTTTTTATTTTAAAAATAGTGTATCATAAGAAGTGATAAACAAAAAAAGGACGAAATATATGGAAGATTTTAAGAATAATATAAAAAAATTCGATTTCCCTCTTTTTATAGCGGTAATTCTCCTTTCTTTAACGGGAAATCTCCTTGTTGCAAGCGCAACTTCCTCTTTTTCCGGTGGTCGTACTCAGGTCTTAGTTCAGATTTTTGCCACACTTATAGGCATTGTCGCAGCATTTATTCTCGCTTTCTGGGACTATGAATTTTTAGCTAAAAAATTTGGATGGATAATTTCTGCCGATGTGCTTCTTCTTGTTCTTGTACTTATTTTAGGAATAGGTAAAGAAGAAGTAGGCGGTAAAAGCTGGATAAGAATAGGGCCGATAGGTGTACAGCCGTCGGAATTTGTAAAAATCGGTTTTATTATCACATTTGCATATCAGCTTGACAAATACAAAGAAAGAATAAACGATATAAAGGTCGTCTTAGGGTGTCTTCTTCATATAGGTGTTATCGTTTTTCTTATTATGCTACAGCCTGACTTCGGAACAACAATGGTTTTCCTTGCAATATTTGCAGTTATGATTTTTACTGCAAAAATAAGCTGGAAATATATTGCTTCGGCATTTGCTCTCTTAGGTGTCAGCTTACCGCTTATGTGGTTTTTTCTTTTCAAAGATTATCAGAAAAACAGAATTCTCACCTTTTTCAATTCCGACCTTGATAATCAGGTTTCAGGCTATCAGGTTATGCAATCAAAAACTGCCATAGGCAGCGGTCAGCTTTACGGGCAGGGACT
>CAZZPN010000123.1:0-4343 GCA_964655495.1 uncultured Oscillospiraceae bacterium | reverse complement strand
AAAAAAATAAAAACAGATTTTTTATAAAAAAAGCTTGACTTTAGTAGTGTAAAGTGGTACAATGTTATAGTAATAAAACTAAAAATTAAAAAATCAGGAGACGGTATTATGAAAAAAATTAAACTTTTAGCACTTTTAATGGTAGTTATGCTTGTTGCAGGTCTTTTCAGCGCTTGCGGAAACAATGCTGCAAACAATGCAAACAACCAGGAAGCAACAGATGTTGTTGAAGATATCGCATACATAACAGGTAACGGAAAAATGGTTATCGGTATGACAGATTATGCACCTATGAACTATTATGGTGATGACGGCGTTTTAACAGGCTTTGATACAGAGTTTGCTCAGGCAGTTTGTGAAAAGCTCGGAGTTGAAGCAGAATTTATCGAAATTGACTGGGATAACAAGTTTTTGGAATTGAAATCTAATTCTATCGACTGTATCTGGAACGGTATGACAATTACTGATGAAGCAAAGCTTAATGCTGATGTTTCAAAAGCTTATGTAAAAAATGCTCAGGTTGTTGTAATGAAAAAAGATAAAGTTGCTGATTATAAAGAAGTTGCAGACATTGAAGGTTTATGCTTTGCTGCTGAAGCAGGAAGTGCCGGAGAAGCTGCAATAAAAGATAACGGTCTTGATGAAAACTATGTTGCAGTTAATGCACAGACAGATGCACTTTTGGAAGTTATGAGTGGTTCTGCTGATGCTTGTGTAATTGATATTACAATGGCAAATGCTATGACAGGTGAAGGAACAAGCTATGCTGATTTAGCATCTTCTTTGGAACTCACAACAGAAGAATACGGTATTGCCTTCAGACAGAAATCAGACCTTACAGAAAAAGTTAATGCAATTATGGATGAATTAAAGTCTGACGGCACACTTGAAGCATTGGCTAAAAAATATGAACTTACTTTAGCATTTTAATTATTTTTGTAAAGAAATATAAAATTATCAAAACAAGTAAATGCAGAAAGCAGTTGCAAAAAACCTGCTTTCTGCATTTTTAAGCGATATATACAGAAAGGAAGCATTTATGTTTGGCGAGGTTACACTGAGTTTACTCAGCGGTTTTATGACAACTCTGAAAATTTTTACACTCACACTTTTGTTTGCACTTCCTCTGGGGCTTATTATAAGCTTCGGCTCACTGAGTAAGTTTAAGCCGCTTAAGTGGATTGTAAAAACTTTTATATGGATTATAAGAGGAACACCTCTTATGCTTCAGCTTATTGTAATATATTACGGACCGGGACTTCTTGGTACTATGGCAACTAGTGCAATAAACTCAGGAAAAGGCAATTTTTTCTATGAAATCTTTGCTGACTGGACTGTATGGGACAGATTTTTTGCTGTTATGGTTGCTTTTGTTATTAACTATTCCTGCTATTTTTCCGAAATATACCGAGGCGGAATAGAGAGCATCTCAAAAGGTCAGTATGAGGCAGGGCAGGTGCTTGGACTTACAAAAGTTCAGGTTTTCTTTAAGGTAGTTCTTCTTCAGGTTATAAAAAGAATAGTTCCACCGATGAGTAATGAAATCATAACTCTTGTCAAGGATACTTCTCTTGCCAGAATTATTATGGTTTATGAGATTATATGGAATGCACAGAAGTTTATTAAAACAGACGGTCTTTTGTGGCCACTGTTCTATACCGGTGTTTTCTATCTTCTTTTTAACGGTATGCTCACACTTCTTTTTGGTTATATAGAGAAGAAGCTTGAGTATTTCAAATCTTAGGAGGTAAAAAATGGCTATATTTGAAGTTAAGGATTTAAAAAAGAAATTCGGAAGCGTTCAGGTTTTAAAAGGTATAGATTTTAATATGGATGAGGGCGAGGTTGTATCTGTAATCGGTTCTTCGGGAAGCGGTAAGACAACGCTGCTTCGTTGTATAAATTTTCTTGAAACTGCTGACAGCGGTAAGATTGTTGTAGATGGTAAGACAATTTTTGACGGTGATGATAAAAAAAGCCTTACTCCAAAGACAATAAGAAAAAATCAGCTTAATTTCGGACTTGTATTTCAGTCCTTTAATCTGTTTCCGCAGTACAGCGTTTTTGAAAATATTGTACTTGCGCCGAAGCTTCTTGCAAAAGAAAGAGAAGACTATAAGGAAAATAAACATCAGATTTTAGAGGAGATTGATGAAGAAGCAATCGCACTCATAAAAAGAGTGGGACTTTATGATAAAAAGGATAACTATCCGTGTCAGCTTTCGGGCGGACAACAGCAGAGAGTTTCGATTGCAAGAGCGCTTGCATTAAAACCGAGAATATTATTTTTTGATGAGCCGACGAGCGCGCTTGACCCTGAGCTTACAGGCGAGATTTTAAGAGTTATAAAGGAACTTGCCGCACAAAACATAACTATGGTTATTGTAACACACGAGATAGAATTTGCAAAAAATGTTTCCGACAGAATAATTTTCATGTCAGACGGTGTTATTTTAGAGGAGGGAACTCCCCGGGAAGTTATTGATAATCCTAAAAATGAGCGTACTAAAGCGTTCTTATCTAAAATTTTAGATTAAACTAAAAAACAGAGGTGAAATGAGCATGGGTAAAAAAGTAAATAAGGATTGCAGAGAAAAGTTTTATGAAGCTGTTTTATCACTTAAAACTGCTGAAGAATGTGAAAAATTTTTTAATGATATCTGCACGATTACAGAGCTTGCGTCGATATCACAAAGGCTTGAAGTAGCCCTGCTTCTCAGCGAAAAGAAAACCTTTAATGAAATCGTTTCACAAACGGGTGCTTCCACAACCACGATTTCCCGTGTAAACCGTTGCCTTCAGTACGGAGACGGCGGCTATGAAACAGTGTTAAAGAGATTAAAATAATAAGAATATAAAATATAAAAATTTTGAAGAAATATTTGAAAAACCATTGACATTTTGTTACAAAAATTGTATTATATTAATTGCTTATAAAAGCTAAAAATGTTTAAACAGATATATCTATCTGTTTGTGAAGATAAAAAAGAGTTCTTATTTTGAATGCAGGGGGGCTGATAAATGGAAAAAACACAGAGCGTCTTGATACGCTTGGAAAATATTTCAAAATCTTTTGATTCACAAACTGTGCTTGATAATATAAGCCTGGAAATTAAGAAGAATGAATTTGTAACCTTACTTGGCCCGTCAGGATGCGGAAAGACCACTACACTAAGAATTTTAGGTGGTTTTGAGCAACCGGATGCCGGTAGGGTTTATTTTGGTGATAAGGTTATGAATGATGTTCCGCCTTACAAAAGAAAGGTGAACACCGTTTTCCAGAAGTATGCGCTTTTTCCGCATCTTAATGTCGGGGATAATGTAGCTTTCGGACTTAAAATAAAAAAGATAGACAACAAGCTTATAAAGAAAAAAGTAAGCGAGGTTTTAAATCTTGTGGGACTTTCCGGTTTTGAAAAAAGATGGCCGGATTCTCTTTCGGGAGGACAGCAGCAGCGAGTTGCGATAGCAAGAGCTATCATAAACGACCCTGATATTCTTCTTTTAGATGAGCCGCTTGGTGCGCTTGACCTTAAACTGCGCAAAGAAATGCAGGTTGAGCTTAAGAAAATTCAGCAGCAGGTGGGAATAACCTTTGTTTTTGTTACTCATGACCAGGAAGAAGCACTTACTATGTCTGATACAATCGTTGTTATGAATAACGGTGTAATTCAGCAGATAGGTACTCCGGAAGATATTTATAATGAGCCTTCTAATCCTTTTGTTGCGGACTTTATAGGCGAGAGTAACATTTTAGAAGGTGTTATGCTTGATGATTATCTTGTAAAATTCTTCGGCTGTGATTTCAAATGTGTGGATAAAGGGTTTGATAAGAATGAAGATGTATGGGTGGTTGTGCGCCCTGAAGATATAAAAGTTGTTCCGTATGAAGACGGAATGTTAAAAGGTAAAGTGCAGTCTGTTGTGTTTATGGGAGTACATTATGAAATGAGAATAGAAGCAGACGGCTTTATATGGCTTGTTCATTCTACTGTTAATGAATCGGTTGGAAGTGATGTGGGACTTTGTATATATCCCAATGATATTCACATCATGAAAAAATAAGGAGGGTGGACTTTTTATGAATAAAAAAGGCTTACTTTCGTTTCCGTATATGATATGGTCTGCCATTTTTGTTGTGGTACCGCTTATCCTTATTTTTTGGTTTGCTATCACAGATGCAGACGGAAACTATACTTTAGAAAATTTTAAAAGATTTTTCAGTGACGAAATTTATATAGGTGTTTTAGTGCGAAGCTTTGTTCTTGCACTTATAAGTACGGTGATTTGTTTATTAATCGGATATCCTGCGGCATATATTATTGCGCATTTGAATGAGAAAA
>CAZZPN010000122.1:1756-4356 GCA_964655495.1 uncultured Oscillospiraceae bacterium | reverse complement strand
TATTTGAAGTTTTTTTAAAAAAACTCTTGACTTTTTATAGTTAGTCTCCTTTTATAATTTTGTCAAAATTCAGTTCAGAATATAAACTTATTTCGTGATATTATACACTAAATTAAGCGAAAAATCAATAGCAAAATGGAAAAAATGTATTAATTCACACAAAATACAAAATAATAAAACAAGAAAGAAAAGATTCTAAAAAACTGTCAGGAGTGATTTTTTATTCCTCAATTATATAGTGTTATAATAAAAACTGCCGTAATGTATCTTACAGTGACTTCAGCGATGCGTTTTATGGGGAAAAGGCAGATAGGCGAGCTTTCTGCCGCTGAAATTTCTGTTGCGCTTTTGATTTCCGAGGTTGCCACTATGCCGATTGGTGCAGAAGACATGCCTTTATTTTTGGGGATTGTATCCATAATTGTGCTTGTGTTTCTGGAAATTATTATATCGTATCTTGATATGAAATTTTCACTTATAATGAGAATATCGCACGGAAAACCCACAACGGTTATTTTCAAAGGAAGAATACTTGAAGAAGCCTTAAGAAAATCAAGAATGAGCTTAAATGAACTGAGCGAAGAATTGCGACTTAAAAACACAAACATCTCCGATGTGTATATTGCTATAATAGAAACAAACGGTCAAATGAGTATAATACCCAAAAGCTCCGAGAATTCGGGCAACAACGACAGCAGTAATCAAAAAAATAACGATCCTGTGGATTTCGCTGTTATAGTGGATGGAGAAATAAGAAAAGCAAATCTTGAAATTATAGGAAAAAATCAACACTTTATAGAAAAAGAACTGAAAAAAAGAAAAGTTGCACTTAAAAATGTTTTTGCTATGTATGCAGACACAAAAGGAGTTACCTTTTTTCAGGAGAAAGAGAAGAAACGATAACAAATATAACTAAAGCAAAACAATAAAGATGTAATTTCATTTTAGTTTACAGTTATGATTTTACTGCGTAAAAGTTATGATGTAACCTCAAGGTTTCAGCTATGATATGTTTGCCAAAAAATAAACATTGATGAAGTCAATTCATAACTTACGAAGCAATCTAAACTCTTAACTTGCCGCAAGGCAAACATAACTGAAAAAAGCACCGAATCGGTGCTTTTTTCTGGTCGGAGTGGCGAGATTTGAACTCGCGGCCCCTTGAACCCCATTCAAGTACTCTACCAAGCTGAGCCACACCCCGAAACGATATTTAATTTTTCGTACCTTTGTATTATAGCACATTTTTTAAATTTGTCAATAGATATTTTTAATATAAAATCTTTTTGGGGTGCTGTGTTAACACAACACCCCATAACAGTGATACATCAATTTTTTATTCGGTTTCTATAAGTCCATATCTTCCGTCTTTTCTTTTGTAAACTATGTTCACATTTCCGTCCTGTGCATTTTTAAAAGCAAAAAACTCATGTCCCAGTAAATTCATCTGTAATATTGCTTCATCTGCACTCATAGGTTTAACGGGAACTTTTTTAGTTCTTGCAATTTCAAATTCAAGTTCTTCTTCTGCATCATAACCGGAATCTTCAAATGATGAAAACGCATCTTCCACCCAAGAACGCTTAACTGTTTTTTCGATTTTTGTTTTATATTTTCTTATCTGCTTCTTAAGGTCTTCTATTATTTCATCCATTCCTGCCCAGCAATCCGCATTAGACTCCTCGACACGGAATATGGTATTATTGTAAAAGATAGTAAGCTCCAGGATATATGTATCCTTAACAAGTGAAGCAGTTACCGTTGCTTTTGAAGCTTCATCAAAAATTTTGTCAAACTTCGAAAGCTTTGCGCAGAACTTTTCCTTAAAAGTGTCTTTTAATGTTACTTTTCTTTCAACGAATGTTACCTTCATATTTCATGTCTCCTTTTCTTCTTTCAGACTCTTCCTAAAAGTCTGAATCCGAAGAATCCGAAAGCTTATGTATGAGGATATCCCTATCCTCAACTGTATTATACTATAAAAAGCAACCGCTTGTCAACACTTTTCACAAAAAAATAATATTTCATTTATATTTCTTGTTGACTTTTCACAACTTTTTTCGATAAAAATATACAAAAAACGGGATATGACAAATATTTTCGTCATACCCCTTTAAAAATTTATACAAAAAATTTCAGTTAATTTCTCTGTAAAGTGTTACAGCATCGTCTTTGCGAACGACTTCTTTTGTATCAAGTACTTCTACTTTAATGGTCCTTGTGCCAAAAGTAAGTGTAAGCACATCACCTGTCTTTACATCGCTTGAAGGCTTTACGATTTTACCGTTTATCGTTACTTTGCCGCCCTCGCAGGCTTCCTGCGCTACCGTTCTTCTCTTTATAATTCTCGAAACCTTAAGATATTTATCTACTCTCATTTTTCTTCCATCCTTCTTTAATCACCGGTGTGTTCATGTGCATCACAACATTCAAAGTCCGGCTTATAAGTGTCAACCATCTGAGAAATGATTTTTTTGATTTCTTTTTTGTCTGGATTATTTATTGCATTTTCAAGTTTTTTAAGCTCATCTTTAAGAACTTCAAAATCAGTAAATATCGGTTTTCCGATAAATATTTTTGCATTCTGAGTGTTTTTTAGG
>CAZZPN010000122.1:0-1746 GCA_964655495.1 uncultured Oscillospiraceae bacterium | reverse complement strand
GGCCTTCTTCGTCCATAAGAAGTTCTTCGTAAAGCTTTTCACCCGGTCTTAAGCCTGTAACCTCAATTTTTATATCCTTACCGGGCTCATACCCCGATAATTTTATAAGCTTCTCTGCAAGGTGATAAATCTTAACCGGTTTCCCCATATCAAGAACGAAAATTTCACCACCGTCTGCAAAAGCTGATGCCTGCAATACAAGCTGTGAAGCTTCGGGAATAGTCATGAAAAATCTCGTGATATCCTTATGTGTTACTGTAACCGGTCCGCCCTCTGCAATCTGCCTTTTAAAAAGCGGAATAACAGAGCCGTTACTGCCTAACACATTTCCGAATCTTACTGCAACAAATTCGGTCTTTGATACTGTCTGGAAAGACTGCACTATCATTTCGCAGATTCGCTTTGTTGCCCCCATAACATTTGTAGGGTTAACAGCTTTATCTGTTGAAATAAGTGTAAATGTATCAACATTGAACTTGTCCGCACATTTTGCCACATTAAATGTTCCAAATACATTGTTCTTTATAGCTTCATCAGGAGAAAACTCCATTAACGGAACATGCTTATGCGCTGCAGCATGATAAACCATATCAGGCTTATATGTATCAAATATAAGCTCTATTTTTTCATAATCACGCACTGATGCTATTATTACATCGAGGTCAAGCTCAGGATAGTTTCTTCTCAATTCATTTTGTATATCATAAGCATTATTTTCGTAAATATCGACAATTATAAGCTTTCCAGGTTTGTATTTTGCAATCTGTCTGCAAAGCTCCGAGCCTATTGAGCCACCACCACCCGTTACAAGAACGGTTTTATCTGTAAGTATCTGTGAAAGCTGCTTATTATCAAGAACTATCGAATCTCTTTCCAATAAATCCTCAATATTTACATCTCTTACGGCTTTCATAACATTTTCTTTTGTGGTCTTTCCGCCAAGAATTGCTTCATAACCGGGAAGCACCTGAACTTTACAATTTGTTTCACTGCAAATTGTAACAAGCTTTTGCAATTCCGCTGAATCCATTGAAGGAATTGCGATGATAATATTAGTAACATTGTATTTTGCGCAAACCTTGACAATGTCCCCTCTTGTTCCAAGCACCTTAACACCGTTTATGCGGCTTCCTGCCTTTTCATCGCTGTCGTCAATATAACCCACAACATTATAGTTAAGACTTTTGCTTATTTGAGTTTCTTCAAATATCATTCTTCCGGCACTTCCTGCACCTACAATAAGAAGATTCCCTTTTGAATTGTTTTTATTGTTAAGATTTATATAGTGGGTATAATACCTGACACACATTCTGAAGAATATTGATGCCCATATCATAATCATTATTGCTATAAAAATATATGATCCGTCCATCAGAGGCACTCCAAAAACTACTGCAAGGGGTTCAATCAAAATAAGTGTACAAAAACCTACTGCAGCAATTTTAAAGATTTCTCTCGAATTGGTGTACTTTAAAAGATTTTCATACCTCTTAAATACAAACATAAGAAAAATATGAATACATGCAGTAAGAATTATAAGCCTTCTTCCCGGACGACAACCTTCATTACCATGAAATAACAAAGGTAATATTGAATAAGAAAAAACTACGAACAAAGCATCAAATAAAACAAGTGTATATCTTTTGTATTTTTTTAGAAAAGACATATTTAAACTCCTCCGGCACTTTTTTTGAAAAGGCACCTTTTTTATTTTTTATATAAATGTCCATATTACTCTGATAATAT
>CAZZPN010000121.1:0-4361 GCA_964655495.1 uncultured Oscillospiraceae bacterium | reverse complement strand
GGTAAAATTTTCAGACAGGGAGACTTAACCTTCCTTGATAAATCAATGGAGGAGTTTAAAAGAGATTTTGTTGATAAAATGCACGAAAGAGGTTACAAGGTAGGTCTTCATATCTACGGCTCAATGATTAACGACAAATCTTATTATGTTACTCCGATACCGCATAAGGATTTGGCTGCAATTGATTATTATACATTAAAAGAAGATTTGTCTGATGACGCGGACGAGCTTTTTATTGAAGAAAACACCCAAGATGTAATAATGATTCAGAAGCACGCAGAAAGATATCCATGCTGCTTTGGAATAGATGATGAGATAATTGCATTTGAAAAAAGAGGGGAAAACGGAAGGATTTATAATTTAGAAAGAGGTGCATTCGGTACGAAAAAAGCATCTCATAAAAAAGGAAGCGAAATAAAACATTTCGCGCGTGATTTTTCACATTTTAATCCACTTCCCGGAAGTGAGCTTTTCTATGAGATTGCAAGGAAAACTGCAGAGGTTTACAATACCTGTGATATGGATCTTATATATATTGACGGACTTGATGTTTCACATACTCTTTATGATCCAATCAGATTAAGATGGTTACCTGATACTTCTTATGAATTAAAGTGGTACTATTCTGCAAGATTCGTTCAGGAAATATTAAAAAACTGCAAAAAAATTCCTATGCTTGATTACAGCATGAATGCGCCTGCGTTTTGGGCAGGAAAATCAAAAGAAGGAAGCTGGGATAGCTTTTTAACCGGATATAAAGCAGGAATTGATCATCATTGCAGATCTAACGAAGAGCACGCTCACAATAAGCTTTTAACATCTCAGCTTGGATGGTATGAATTATATCCTATGGCGTTTGAATATTCAACTCCATATTATAGCACATATGTTTCATCATATGAATTTGCAGAAGATGTTCATTATCTGGGGCAGAAGGTAGTTGCTTTTGATTCAGCAATTGCTACCGGTGCTATGCACGCAAAATTACATCCTCAGATGGACAGAAAGAGAAAAGAAAATGAAGAGGTTTTGGCTCCATACTGCAGATTAAAAGAGGAAAAATATTTTCCGCAGAAAGTTAAGGAGATGCTCAAGAGCGAAGAACATTGCTACAGACTTACTGAAAATGACGGCAAATACGATTTTATTGAATGGGAAAGGCATTTTGGATATCCTTATTCTTTCAAAGAAAATGAAAATTCTTTTAAGGCTGTAAACAGCTTTAAAGACCAGAAGCCATTTATAAGACTTATTACTATGCATACCGCAGAAGAAACAGACGATTCGATAGTTTTAGCAAAATTTGATAAGGAAATACCGGTGGTTGAGCAGAATACATATATAAATCTCAGACCTGCAAAGGATGCTTTCACCGATGTAAGAGGAAACGAAGCTCTGGGCATTTGGGTTAAAGGTAACAATTCTGATGAGTATATGAGCATCGGACTTTTAGGATCATTACAGGCAAGAGTATATATGCAGAGCCTTGTTCACCTTAATTTTGAAGGCTGGAGATATTTCACCTTGTGCGAAAAGGATACAAACGAAGCCGTTCTCAAAAAAATTAATTATTATGATAAGGATGGTGCTGAGGAAATAAAAAGTCTGGGATATCATTCATTCTATCAGCCTACACCTGTTTATGATATCTTGTATGCTCTTGTTATTGGATTTACAGGAGAGGGTAAAGATGTTTATATCGGTGATATAAAAGCTATCAAACCGAAAAAAGAAAGCATAAAAAATCCATCAATAGAAATAAACGGAGAAAAAGTAACCTTTATGTGTGAGCTTGAGCCTACTGAATATATCGAATACAGAGGCGGAGAGAAAGCTGATGTTTTAGATGTTACAGGAAAAGTGCGAGAAGCAGATGTTGTAGGAACACATCCAACACTTAAAAAAGGTGAAAATGAAGTGTATCTTAATGCAGAAGCTAGTGGTGTAAGAAGAATTAAGGCATATCTTATTACTGAGGATAAATAATTTTTTATTAAGAAACTGGTGGAGACGGTAATGAAAAAAAACGAAATCAATATGACAGATGGGAAAATGCTCGGAAAGATTCTTTCTTTCTCTATGCCTCTTATGATTATAGGGATAATTCAGGTTCTTTTTAACGCTGCTGATACTGCAATTGTCGGCAGGTTTTCTCAGGAAGGACAAAGAGCTCTTGCTGGGGTAGGTGCTACCGGCTCTATTACTAACATTTTAGCAACGCTCTTTATAGGACTGTCTCAGGGAACAACGATACTTGCTTCAAGATATTTTGGAGCGGATAATAAAGAAAAAATGCATAAAATTGTGCATACAGCTTCATTAGTGGGACTTATCGGTGGAATTATAATATGTGTAGTTGGAATTGTTTTCACTATGCCTCTTTTAAAACTCTTTAATGTGCCGGAGGACATCATTCCACTCTCAGCGCTTTATCTGAGAATTATTTTCTTAGGAAGACCGGCATCAATGTTTTACTACTTTTTAAGCGGAATAATGCGTGCATACGGTGATACAAAAAGACCAATGAATTTTCTGATGATAGCCGGGGGCTTGAATGTCATTTTAAATTTGTTTTTTGTTATAGTTCTTGAAATGAGTGTTGCAGGCGTTGCAATAGCAACACTCATTTCGGAAACATTTTCGGCACTTCTTGCTTTAAAAGCGCTCACAAAAGTTGACAACGGTTGCCGTCTGTACATAAAAAAGCTCAGGATATATAAAAAAGAACTTAAGGAAATTGTTTCAGTCGGACTTCCGGCAGGGATTCAATATATGGTTGTTTCTTTTTCAAGCGCAATCATATCATCTACCTTCAATTCCTTCGGTTCAGCGGTAATTGCTGCCAACAGTATTGTATCAACAATATTTGGTTTTATTTGTAATGCTATGAGTGCGTTGTGTCTTTCAACCACTACTGTTTGTTCGCAAAACTACGGTGCACAGAATAAAAAACGTATACTTAAAGGATATTTAATTTGCATGGCGTTACTTATATCAGTGGGGATTATTTTTGGAATGTCTGCCCTTATTTTAAAATATCCGCTTATAAACATATTTACAACTGACGAAGTGGTAATAAAAGCAGCTGTAATAAGACTCAATATTTTAATGCCATTTGCATTTTTATGCGGAACACTTGATGTATCAGGAAATGCATTGAGAGGAATAGGAAAATCTTTTTTACCGACTGTAATTTCTCTTGTCGGTTCCTGCGGAGTGGTTGTTTTATGGAGATATTCTGCATTTGTTTTATTTCCGACTTTCGAATGCCTTTCTTTTGCGGCACCTGTTTCATATCTAGTTACAACAATTTTGCAGACAGTGTTTTTCGCAGTTCACTATCGTAAATTGAAATTTTAAAAAGGAGTATATGTTATTATGAAAATAATAGAAAAAATCAAAAGGCGTGCAGATAGCTTAGCTTCCTACAGACAGCCTGTGATTGCTTTTTTGGGAGACAGCGTTACACAAGGCTGCTTTGATGTATATGTAAAGGATGGCGGCATCGTTGATACTGTGTTTGATGCATCAGAAGCTTATGCGGAAAAATTAAAGAAAATATTTTCACATTTTTTCCCGACATCAAATATAACTATTGTAAATGCAGGAATAAGCGGATTTAATGCCGTTGGCGGGTTGATGAGGCTTGAAAGCGATATTTTGAGCTTTTCACCTGATCTGACAGTCGTATCCTTCGGGCTTAACGATTTTCAGCAAAAAGAGGCAGGGCTTGAAAACTACAAAAGCTCTATCAGAAAAATAATAAGAGAATTAAAAGCCTCAGGAAGTGAAGTTATATTTTTAACACCTAATATGTGCACAGACAGAGTGGATTTTTCAATTAAAGAAGAAGCAATAAGAGCAATTACAGAAAAAATAGCCAATACCGTAAACGAAGGATGGCTCGACAGATATATTGATGAAGCTAAAAAAGTATGTAAAGAAGAAAATGTTCCTGTATGTGATTGCTATAAAATATGGAAATCATTTTCAGACGGAGGCGTTGATATAACTTCAATTCTGTCAAATAAAATCAATCACCCGACAAAAGAGCTGCAATGGTTATTTGCTTATGAGCTTGTGAAAACAATGTTTGAGAATAAATAAAAGGAGAAATTTAAAATGAAAACAGTAAAAGACAAAAAATTAGTTGTAGGTGCGGATTTTGCAGGCTATCCGCTTAAGGAAGCAGTATGCGAGCATTTAAGAAAAAAAGGCTGGGAAATCACAGATATGGGAGTAAAAGCAGATTCTGATCCGAATGATACAGATTTAATGTTTCACAGAGTAGGACTCCGAGTAGGTTCAATGATTTCAGAAGGTGAATTTGAGAGAGCACTTCTTTTTTGCGGAACAGGTAT
>CAZZPN010000120.1:0-4369 GCA_964655495.1 uncultured Oscillospiraceae bacterium | reverse complement strand
AGAAAGGTATATTTGTATATGACTGTCAGATGAGTCAATTACATTATACCAGGATAAAAAAATGTCAAACACAAAAAAACTCGAAAAAATCCGTGTAGGCGTAGTAGGACTTGGACACAGAGGTCGTCATATGTTTAAATTATCTGCAGACGGCTTTGATTTTGTTGTTCCTGCGGCAGCATGTGATATAAAACCGTCAAACTGGTATGAAAAACAGTGGCTTTCCGACAAAGCTTTTTCGGAATATTTTCCGGATGCACAGTTTTATGAAAGCTATGATGAAATGCTTGAAAAAGCGAATTTAGATGTTGTAATCGTTGAAACAGGAGCAGATATCCACGCTGAATTCTGCGCTAAAGCACTTAATAAAAACATCAATGTTTTAACAGATATCCCTGTTGTTGCAAACCTGAAGGAAGCTGAACTTTTATGGGAAGCTGAGCAGAAATCGACTGCTATAATTTCTGTCGGTGCAAATCCTAATGAACAGAAATTCTCTGTTTTGCTTAAAGATTTTTATGATAAAGGACTTCTTGGAAATCCGTATTATATGGAAGCTGAATATATTCACTGGAGTTTGCCTAAGAGCGAAGAACGCATTCATTTACACGAAAACGGCGACTGGAGAAAGCTTCTTATTCCTATTCGTTACTGCACACATTCATTGGGGCCGCTTCTTCGAATATTGAAAGAAGATTTGAAAAAAGTAAGCTGTATGGGAACAGGTGTTCACAGTGATGAGGAGCATTATCTAAAAAAAGATGACATGATGTCAGCACAGTTCCAGACAGATTCAGGCGTAATTGTAAAAATTATGCGTAACGGAAGATGCAGAGCGAAAATCGGACATCATAATTACAGAGTTTTTGGAACTGAAGGCTATATGGAAAGAATTGAAAGATTTGATAAGCCTGTTATCCGTTATAACTCAATGAATGAGCTTGACTGTGAGCTTAAGGAAATCGGCGGAGAATTTATGCCTCCTGCTTATGCCGGCAATCCAAAAGCAACAGGACACGGTGGAATGGACTATGCGTTACTCGACCATTTTTATGATGCTGTTTTAAACGGAAAACCTGCACCGATTACACTAAAAGAAGGTCTCGCTATGACTTTACCTGGAATTTATGCTGAAGAATCTGCCAAAAGAGGCGGCGAAGTTATAAGAATGGTTTATCCTTGGGATGAGGACTGGTCAACAGAAATTAAATAACAAATTCTGTCACAATAATGGCATATCATAATTTAAATGCTATGCCATTATTATATTTTTAATAATAAAAAAGGGATTTTTACATAAACAACGGGAAAAATTCCATTTACAATCAAAAATTTTTGTGATAATATATAAAAAAACAATTTTATTCAAAAATTTTTGGAGGATAAAAAGTGGAAAAGAAATTAAGAGTAGGTGTCGTAGGACTCGGACACAGAGGTAGACACATGTTTAAGCTTGCAGGACAATGGTTTGACTGTGTTGAGCCTGCGGCGGCTTGTGATGTATTGCCTGATAACTGGTATAAACAGCAGTGGCTTTCAGATAAAGCAATGGCAGAATATTTCCCTGATGCACAGTTTTATGAAAACTATGAAGAAATGCTTGATAAAGCAAATTTAGATGCCGTAATCGTTGAAACAGGAGCAGATATTCATGCTGAATTCTGTGCTATGGCACTCAGAAAGAACATTAATGTTTTAACGGATATTCCTGTTGTGGCTTCTTTAGAGGAAGCTGACCTTTTGTGGAAAACTGAAAAAGAATCTTCGGCAATAATTTCAGTTGGAGCAAACCCGAATGAACAGAAATTCGTTAGTTTGCTTAAAGACTTTTATAAAAAAGGTTTGCTTGGGAATCCGTATTATATGGAGGCGGAATATATTCATTGGAGTTTGCCGGGCAGTGAAGAACGCAAGCACTTAAGTGAACATGTTGTGGACAATTCAAAGCCACACTGGAGAACGCTTCTTACTCCTATCCGTTATTGTACACATTCACTAGGTCCACTTCTTACAGTTTTGAAAGAGGATTTAAGGACAGCTACATATTTTGGAACAGGACAGCATGCTGATGAAGAATATAAAAATGATAAGGATGATATGGGATGCGCAATGTTCCAGACAGATTCAGGTGTTATAGTTAAATTTATGAAGAATGGCAGATGCAGAGCAGCAGTTCAGTATCACAACTACAGAGTGTTCGGAACCGAAGGATATATGGAAAAAATGGATAGATATTATAAGCAGTCTATACGCTATAATTCGGTTAAGGAGCTTGATACCGAGCTTAAAGAAATTGGTGGAACCAGCAAAATTCCGGCAGAATATGAAAATCATCCGAATATCGAAAAAGCAGGTCATGGCGGAGTTGATTTTATACTTTTGGATCGTTTCTTTAAAGCATTGGTAAATAATGAGCCTGCACCGATTTCATTAAGAGAAGGCTTGGCTATGACTTTGCCTGGAATATATGCGGAGCAGTCGAAAAAAAGAAATGGCGAAAAAGTGAGAATGTATTATCCATGGGATAGAGAATGGGATAACTATCTTAAAACCTATAAAAAAGAATGGAAATAATTTTTATAAATAAAGGAGAGAAAAATAAATGGAAAAGAAATTAAGAGTGGGTGTCGTAGGACTCGGACACAGAGGAAGACACATGTTTAAATTATCTGCAGACGGCTTTGACTTCGTAGTTCCTGCAGCAGCGTGTGATATAAAACCGTCAAACTGGTATGACAAGCAGTGGCTTTCTGATAAAGCTTTTTCGGAATATTTCCCTGATGCACAGTTTTTTGAGAGCTATGATGAAATGCTTGAGAAAGCAAAATTAGATGTTGTAATCGTTGAAACAGGAGCAGATATCCACGCTGAATTCTGCGCTAAAGCACTTAATAAAAACATCAATGTTTTAACAGATATCCCTGTTGTTGCAAATTTAAAGGAAGCAGACCTTTTATGGAAAGCTGAACAAAAATCAAGTGCTATAATTTCTGTAGGTTCAAATCCTAACGAACAGAAATTTGTTCTTATGCTCAAAGACTTTTATGAAAAAGGATTGCTTGGCAATCCGTATTATATGGAAGCTGAATATATTCATTGGAGTTTGCCGGGAAGTGCAGAAAAAATTCACCTTAATGAAAACGGCGACTGGAGAAAGCTTCTTACACCTATTCGTTACTGTACACATTCTTTAGGACCGCTTCTCACAGTTTTGAAAGATGAATTGCGTACAGCTACATATTTTGGTTCAGGTCAGCATGCGGATGAAAAATACGATACCACAAAGGATGATATGAATTGCGCAATGTTCCAGACAGATTCAGGTGTTATAGTTAAATTTATGAAAAATGGCAGATGCAGAGCCGGAATTGGTCATCATAGTTACAGAATTTTTGGTACAGAAGGGTATATGGAAAGAATTGACAGATTTGAAAAACCTGTCATCAGATATAATTCAATGAAAGAGCTTGACCGTGAGCTTAAAGAAGTAAGCGGTGAATACATGCCTCCTGCTTATGCTAATAATCCAAAAGCGACAGGTCATGGTGGACTTGATTATGCGTTACTCGACCATTTCTATGATGCTGTCTTAAATGGCAAACCTGCACCAATCTCATTAAAAGAAGGTCTTGCTATGACTTTGCCCGGGATTTATGCAGAAGAATCAAAGAGAAGAGGCGGCGAAAAAATAAGAATGTATTATCCTTGGGATGAAGAATGGACAGCTGAATTCAAATAAAATTTTTTGGAGGAAATCATGTACATTAATGTAAATGAATACAAGAATTGCGTTTGTGATAGTGATATGATACAAAAAGCAGTGAATGAAGCAAAAGATACGGGAAAAATTGTTTTAATTCCAAAAGTTAACGAGAGAACAGGGGAAAGCATCTGGAATATTTCAAAAACTGTGTATCTTTATGATGAAAGTACTCTGGTTTTGCAAAATGCTCATCTTCGTTTAACTGATGGCTCTATCTGCAGAATGTTTTCAAATATCAATGTTTTTTATGATAAAGCTGATGTGCAGAAGAATATCACAATTAAAGGTATAGGCGGCGCAGTTCTTGACGGCGGAGAACATAACGGTCTTTTTGAAGTCAACGGAATCGCAAGAAATGTATCAAAATATCCTGAGCATGATGCTTCGGAAAATGTTACACTTTATTTTGAAAATGTTGAAAATCTTCAGATTGATAATATAACAATCAAAGATTGGCGTTATTGGGCAATTTGTATGTACGGAGTGTTCAACAGCCGTGTTTCAAATATTCATTTTTCAAGTTCTTCCAATGTTCCTAACCAAGATGGAGTAGATTTATTGAAAGGCTGTCATGATGTTATTGTTGAAAATATAACAGGTTGTGTT
>CAZZPN010000119.1:3073-4509 GCA_964655495.1 uncultured Oscillospiraceae bacterium | reverse complement strand
CAGATTCTTGGAGCTTGCAAACGGAGAATACGAACATTGTGTAAAAACAAATGATGGTATGCTTCTTTATTCGTCGTCAAAAACTGCAAAAGAGCTTATGGATAATAAAGCAATAGCACCATATAAAAGCTACATAAAAAAACAAGACGGAAAATACTATTCTGTAACATCCATGAAATCAAAATTCACAAATTGGGATTACTATGTTATAAAACCGATTGAAAACTATATGTTAACGCTTTTAATAGCTTTATTAATTATACTTTCGTGCGGAGTTATATTTGTTTTTTTCGGATTTACAATAGCTTCTTACCTTGCGTTTCAGTCATATAAGCCTATTATAAATATTGCTATGCTTCTGAAAAATCCCGAAGATGAAACCTCAAGAAAATATCTTGAAAATGATGTTAACACAAAATTCATCGCCGAAAGAATAATGTATGTTGTTAACTCAAACGAAAAATTAAAGATGCAGCTCAACACTAAAAATGACCTTTTTGATTCTGCACAGATTGCAGCATTACAGGCACAGATTAATCCGCATTTTATTTATAATACACTTACACTTTTTTATCTTACATCTCAGGATGCTTTAGGAAAGAATCACACACTTTCAAGCGGGCTTATTTCTCTTTCAAAAATTATGCGTTACTGTCTTTCTTCCGATAATGCGATAGTAAATTTAAGAGAAGAAGTTGACAGTACAAAAGAGTACTTAAAAATTATGAAAAACAGGTACAATAACCGTTTTGAAGTTGTATGGAACATTGACGAGGAATGTTTTGATAAAAAAACAGTAAAAATGTCTTTGCAGCCTGTTTTGGAAAATATATTCAAATATGCGTTTAAGAAAGATAAAAAAGACGGTATTATTTCAATCAAGATAGCTAAAAACGAACAAAATATCGAAATTTCCATAAAGGATAACGGTCTTGGAATAAAGCCTGAAAATCTGCATCAAATAAGAGAAAAACTAAAAAAAGGTACACTCAGTATGTCCAGACATATAGGTCTTGGAAATGTTGATAAACGAATAAAAATTCTCTATGGTGATGATTACGGAATTTCGATTTATTCCGAATATGAAAAAGGCACCGAAGTTATTTTGAAATTCCCCGATTCCATGAATTAAAAACTTATAGGAGGAAAAAAGATGCAATTCAAACTTAAAAAATTTGTGACACCTATAAATGTTTCCAGAATTGCAAATATACATTATTTTGAGTTTACAAACCAATATCACACAAATGACGCTTCACATCATTTTTGCGAACTCATCTATGTTGATAAAGGTGAAATATCTGTTAGGGCTGAAAATTTTACGGGAACTCTTTTGGATAATCAGCTTATCATTCACCGTCCCGACGAAATTCATGCGCTTAAATGCACAGATAACGCTGCTCCCAATATAATAATAATCGGTTTTGAATGTGACA
>CAZZPN010000119.1:0-3063 GCA_964655495.1 uncultured Oscillospiraceae bacterium | reverse complement strand
CTGGAAAAATTTTCTTCAAATCCCGTTACTCTCGCAAACGACCAGCAAAGAATGCTTGCTGATATTATGAAAGAAGGCATGAGCGTTTATGCACCGCCTTATGATTTACCAAACACGACAGATATGAAAAAAAGAGAGAATTATCCGTTTGGTGCTGATCAGATGATAAAACTGAAGCTTGAAATTTTTCTTATAACACTTATACGCTATTTCAATTCGCCTCAGCAGATTTCAAAAAAAGAAACTTACAATGACACCGAGCTTCTTAATGTTTATCAGTACATCAACGAACATTACACAGAGAAAATCACACTTGATAACTTATGTTTTTTATTCGGCACAAACAAAACAACTCTTTGTCAATGTTTTAAAAAACAGTACGGAGACACAATATTGAATTACATTAACAGCCTTAGAATAAAAGAAGCAAAAGCGTTACTCAGAAAAAACGAGTTTTCCGTAACTGAAATTTCGGATAAGTTAGGCTTTAGCTCAATTCATTATTTTTGCAGAATTTTCAAAAAAACAACAGGAAACTCACCCAAAGATTACATAAAAACAATCCGTTCAAAATTAGAAATGTAAAGGGTATCTTAAAAAAGGGATGTTAAAAAAGTCTGTGACATTTTTTTGTCGCAGACTTTTTTGTTATCCATTAATTTTTTTGATTTTTTCTTCGATTTCCGAAGCTTTTTTACTGTCTATCCAACCAGCCTCAATAGAAAAATTCAGCTTTCCGTATGGTGGCAAGGTTTTCATCTGTCCGTTGCGTTTAGCGTAGCTGTAACCAAAATGTTCAGCCGTTGCAGGAAGAACCATTCCCATCGAATCTTCGTCTCCCGTTCTTGAAATCCATCTTATAGCATACGGAAGCACATCAACAGGATGATTTACATAGCAAGCACCGTCAGTTGTTTTCTGCAATGTATAAGCTCTGTTTTCTTCATCGCCTTTATACATAACAGTAAAGCAGATTTCAGGTTGATAACACTGCGCTTCTTTATTAACCTTATGGTGAAGCGGGATATTTTCCTGCACTGCATCCATATAGTTTTTAAGTTTTTCTTTCTTTTCTTCCGGTAAGCTTTCAGGAACAATTTTATGAACTTTAATATGTTCTTTATCATAAGGTGCAGAATACACAAGCTCTGCCCCTTCAATCGGACAGAAGTTGATATGACAAAGATACATATATTCCATCTCTTCGTCTCGTCTGTTTTCAAGCTCCATATTAAGCTTCAAAACAGTTTCATCCTTATAAAGCCTACATTCAGGAGAGAATGTATAATTCTTTACGAAAGAACGGTCAAAATGATAGCTTCCGCCAACAGACGCATATTCGTCGTTAACTTCTATGTATGCGCTGTTATAGCAAACATTTGGAATTTCACCGTGTTGAACATGGTCATCATCACTGCCGGGAACGCCAAAAGCATTGATTCCGCAGTGAAGAAGAAATCCGCCGTAAGTTCTTAAATATTCCAACGTCGGCGCAGGCTCGGAAAACTTTGTTTTCATAACAAGGTCTTTGTCCATAAAATTAACTCGCCATATTTGCTGCCCCTGATAAGGAAGAATTATAAAATAGCCTTTATTGTTTTCAACCTTTACAGCTTCAACACCTGTTGAATATTTAAAAGCTGTAACTTTGAAGTTCGGAGTTTCGCAAAGTATAAATTCTCTGTCGGAGAAAAATTCTTTTTTCAGATTAAATCTCATTTTATCTCACCTCTTGTATGAAATTATTCAAAATAAACCATATTATGTCCGTCAATTTCCGGAACATTGAATTTTAAATATCCGTTTTCATAATCAAATTCAAGCTCTTTCATTTCTGGAACTGTATAAACCTTATCAGGTTTATCACATTTTACTTCAAAAGCGGTATTATAAAGCTTGATTGAAGCATCAATAACACCCCTTGAATCTTTTTTCTCAGGATAATTTGTAACCACCTGAAGTAATGTTCCGTTTCCGCTTTTTGCTAATGATGCTCTTGTAAACACAGGTAAATCTGTTTTCAAAAGCTTTTCTTTATACATAAGCTTAATGCAGTTATCAATAAGAGTTCTGTAAACCTGATATGAATAATTCATATATGCTTCAAAAATTTTGAAATTAATATGAATAACATTTTTATTCTTCAAAACGGAATAAAGATTTTCGCTCTTTTTGTCATACGGTATATAAGTATAACGCTGATGACCGTCCCAGTGCATATTGAAGTACGGCTCCCAATATTCACCTAAAACTTCGTTTCCGTCTTTTTTGGAGAGTGCTATTCCCTGAGAATATATAGCAGAAACCAAATCAGGCATATTTTCATTTGCTGCGCCTACTGCTTTAAAATATGACACGTTGAACGGTTCGTTGCCTTCATATCCGAAATTCCAGTAATCTTTTAGCGCAAAATCAGATAATTCTGTGTTAAGGCCTGACTGACCGCTTGAAAGAACCTTTCCGCCTGCATCAAGGTATGCTTTTAACTTTTCTGCAGCATTTTCGTTAAGCAGCATAGCATCGGGAAGAATTATCAGTTTATATTTTGAAAAATCCATTCTGTCATCAATAATATCATACTGATACTTAAGCTCTGCTAAAATTCTTACGCAGCCTTTAAAGGAATTGAAAAGTCTGTCGCAATTAAGGTGTTCAGGTGTGTCCGGCAACGGATGCTCAATATCAAAATTAAGCGGATGAAGTATTGCAATTTCCGGGATATATTTCGCTTTATGAGTCCATTTTTCAACTTTTTCAAGTTCTTCAAAAATGTTTTTTGTAGCAGAAAATACTGTACTTTCAAATTTTCCTCTCGGATGCAAATGGTCTCCGATTGAAAATTCAACACAGTTGAGAAGACCAAGGTAGGCATCATATTTAAGCTCGTCAAGCTGACGAATACCACCAAAATCTCCCCATGTATCGCGGAATCTTCCGCTCATAAACACTGTATTATCATAAATATTTCTTTCATAAGCTACTTTTACCGTGATTTAGTCGTAACCCCACATCTAAACGCACACTACACATTCAACTTCAGCACGACAAGACACACCTGCGCTG
>CAZZPN010000118.1:0-4512 GCA_964655495.1 uncultured Oscillospiraceae bacterium | reverse complement strand
TTCATTGGTAATGAAGAGGCTCACGGGTTCGATTCCCGTCATCAGCTCCAAAAAAGCGCTTCTTCGGAAGTGCTTTTTTCAAATATGCCCCTGTAGTTAAATGGATATAACAAGCCCCTCCTAAGGGCTAGTTGCGTGTTCGATTCACGCCGGGGGTGCCAAAAATTAAAAAAAGCATTAAAAATTTATAAAAATGTATTTATTCTCCTTTTTTAATAAAGAATAATAAAAGGAGGATTTTTTTATGATTAATTTAAGAACAGACCTTGCAGTTGAAAGTGTTTATACGCATGAGGGAACGGGAATAGAAGAAAAAAATGAGGAAAAAAACGGTATAAATATAACAAAAATCACTATAAAAACCGATGAAGCTTCAAAAGAAACGGGCAAATCAAAGGGAACATATATAACACTTGAAAGTGAGTTTATAAGAGAAAATGATACAACTAAAGCACAAGAGCTTTCAAAGGAGCTTTCACATCAGCTTGGGTTTCTTATAAATAAATATTTTGATACTGTTCCAAATAACAAAAAAATACTGATTTGCGGACTTGGGAACAGAAACATAACGGCAGATGCACTTGGTCCCGATTGCGTTGGGAATATTATGGTTACAAACCATATCATTTCTATTCTTAACGATTCATCAAACGATTTTTCAAGGGTAAGCGCAATAACGCCGGGAGTTATGGGACTGACCGGAATAGAAACCAATAATATTATAAAAGGAATAAAGGACGAGTATAAGCCGTCGCTTATAATTGCTGTTGATGCACTTTGTGCTATTACTCCAAAAAGAATGTTTGGAACAATACAGCTTACCGATACAGGTATAAATCCTGGCTCAGGAGTGGGGAACAAAAGGGGAGCAATAAATGAAGGGACTATGGGGATTCCTGTTATCGCCATTGGTATTCCCACAGTTGTTGATGCCAATTCTATAATATATGATGCACTTGTAAATTCTCAAAAAGGAAGTTTTTCCGAATCTTTCGATAAAGAAATAAAAGATATTCTTATGAATGTTGAGAATTATTTTGTCAGCCCGAAGGATATTGATTCTCTTATAAAAAGAAGTGCAAAAATTATCGCAAACGGAATAAATTTAGCATTACACAGAGATATAGATTTTTCGTTTATAGAAAACTATGTTTCATAAAATATTATCAGCATGTTGACATTTTTTAGAAATTATGGTATTATTATCTAAATAAAAGGTTATAATCAAATAAAAAGGAGATTATTTATTATGAATTTAAAAGGTACAAGAACAGAAGCTAATCTTATGGCTGCATTTGCCGGTGAATCACAGGCAAGAAACAAATACACATACTACGCTTCAAAAGCAAAAAAAGACGGTTATGTGCAGATAGCACAGCTTTTTGAAGAAACAGCTAACAACGAAAAAGAACACGCTAAAATGTGGTTCAAGCTCCTTCATGACGGTATGCCTGATACTCTCACTAATCTTAAAGACGCAGCAGCAGGCGAAAATTATGAATGGACAGATATGTATGCAAAATTTGCAGAAGAAGCGAAAGCGGAAGGCTTTGACCATATCGCATTTTTATTCTCAGAAGTAGCAAAAATTGAAAAAGAGCACGAAGAAAGATACAGAAAATTAATTGCAAATATCGAAGGCGGACTTGTATTTTCAAAAGATAACGATGTTATATGGCAGTGTTCAAACTGCGGTCATATTGTTATCGGTAAAAAAGCTCCTGAAGTATGCCCTGTATGTGAGCATCCAAAGAGCTATTTTATGGTAAAAGCTGAGAATTATTAATATTTTTACGAACTTTAAAAAGACTGTTTTATATAAAAAACATTCTATGGCGTTATACGACAGTATAACGCCATTTTTCTGTCTTAATCTGAAAATATCTGTTTAAAAACTGCTTTTCATCCCAAAAATAGTAAGTCCGGATGTAGAACAAGGCGAAAATGTGAAGTTGTCCTGATGGATTACAAGCATTTTCAGCGCAGTTATAGACCAAAATCATTATTTTGGGGCAATTTATCTCTCTGTGAATACCGCTTAGTCGCAATTTTAATTTCGTTAGTATTTCTTGAGATTTTTAGTAACGGAAATAAAACTTAAAAAAGATGTTGACAAATCAACATCTTTATGGTAAAATATACTTGTTGGTTTTTCAACAAGTATATTTTTTTAGGGGGATATAATGATAGGTCGTTTTGAAATTTTTACATTGGCGTTATCGGAAATGCTTACAAGCTGGAATAAAATTGCCACAGATGAGCTTAAACCTTTTTCTTTAAAGGGCGGCTATGTTGTTTATCTGGTTGCACTTTATAAATATAGCGACGGATTGACATCGGCAAATCTGTGTGAGCTTTGCAACAAAGATAAAGCAGATGTTTCAAGGGCAGTTTGCGAAATGGAAAAAAAGGGAATTGTGGAAAGAAAAAATGTAACTGTAAACGGTTATCGTGCAAAAATTACCCTTACGGAAAAAGGCAAAGAAATCACTCATGCACTTCGGGAGAGAGTAAAACTTGCTGTCGAAAAAGGCGGCGAAGGACTTAGCGATGAGCAAAGAGAAAAATTTTATGAAGCACTTGGCGTAATTTCAGAAAACTTAAAAAAAATCAGTAAAGAAGGACTTTAATAATGAACATACTAAAAAAAATATATTGCAGAATTTATCAGTTTTGTTTTCATATAGCGCTTCCTGTATTGCCTTACAGAGAGCCTGAAATTTTAAAAAGCGTAGAAGAAATCGCGGCGGTTATAGGAACAAAAGACTTAAAAACGCCTTTAATCGTTACTGACGAAATATTAGAAAAATCAGGTGCGACAAAAAGCCTTGAGGATGCTCTTACAAAAAAACAGATTTCTTATTTTGTATTTTCCAAAACTCGCCCTAATCCGACAGTTGATAATGTTGAAGACGCATTAAAATTGTATAAGGTGCAAAAGTGCGATTGCCTTATTGCTTTTGGCGGAGGAAGTGCAATAGACTGCACAAAGGCTTTGGGCGCAAGAGTGGCTTATCCGAAAAGAAGCTTAAACAGGCTTAAAGGTAATTTGAAAATATTCAGAAAGCTTCCGCCCATTTTTGTTGTTCCTACAACAGCAGGAACGGGCAGCGAGGTTACAGTTACTGCAGTTATAACTGACGATAAAAAGAAGTATAAATATACAATGAATTCATTTCCGCTTATTCCGCGCTATGCAGTACATGACCCGATTGTAACATACACACTCCCGAAAAGCTTGACTTCCACAACGGGTATGGACGCACTTACTCACGCAGTGGAAGCATATATCGGGCGTTCAACAAGCAAAGAAACACGCCGTCTTTCAAAAGAGGCAGTTAAACTGATATTTGAAAATATCGAAATTGCATACGAAGAACCTACTAATTATAACGCAAGGGCGAATATGTTAAAAGCGGCATATAAAGCAGGAATAGCCTTCTCAAAATCTTATGTAGGTTATATTCACGCAGTTGCACACTCTCTTGGTGGACAGTATAATGTTCCGCACGGACTTGCAAATTCTGTCATTTTGCCTGTTGTGTTGGAGATGTACGGAGAAACAATCTATAAAAAGCTTTATGAACTTGCTCTTTATACCGGTATAGCAAATGATAATGATGATTATAGCGAAGCTGCCGTTAAATTTATAGAAAAGATAAAGAATTTAAACAAAAAACTTCAAATCCCCGAAAAAATACAAGGAATAAAAAAGGAAGATATTACACTTATGGCAAAGCATGCCGATAAAGAGGGCAATCCTTTGTATCCGGTACCTGTTCTTATGGATGCAAAAGAGCTTGAAAAAATATATTATATGGTAGGTGAGAATGTATGATGATAGACGAAATATTAGAAAAACAGCGGAAATATTTTTATTCGGGAAAAACTTTGTCCGTCGAATTTCGTATAAAGATGTTAAAGAAGCTTTATACTGTAATAAAAGAAAGCGAAAACGAGATTAACGAAGCACTTAAAGAAGATTTGGGAAAAAGTGATTTTGAAGGCTTTATGTGTGAAGTTGGGTTATCGCTAACTGAAATCAGCTATATGATAAAGCATACTAAAAAGCTTTCAAAAAGAAAGATAGTTTATACACCTCTTGCACAGTTTGCATCTCTTAGCTATAAAAAGCCTTCGCCTTATGGCAATGTACTTATAATGAGTCCCTGGAATTATCCTTTTTTACTTACCATTGACCCACTTGCCGATGCGATTGCTGCAGGAAATACCGTTATTCTTAAACCTAGTGCATATTCGCCGGCTACAAGTAGGGTGATTGAAAAAATAATAACAAAGTGTTTCCCTCCTGAGTATATTTCGGTTGTAATGGGTGGAAGAAAAGAAAATGCCGAGCTTCTTGATAAGAAATTTGATATGGTGTTCTTCACCGGAAGTCAGAATGTGGGAAAAGAAGTTTTAGAAAAATGTGCAAAGCATCTTACTCCTGCAGTTCTGGAGTTGGGCGGAAAAAGCCCTTGTATAATAGACGAAAACGCAAAAATTTCTCTT
>CAZZPN010000117.1:0-4516 GCA_964655495.1 uncultured Oscillospiraceae bacterium | reverse complement strand
AACGCTATTGAGCTTTCCGATTATCTTAAGAAAAAAGGGGATAAAAGCGTAATCGCATACAGTAAATGCGTTAAGGAATATGAAAATTCGTACAGAATTAACTCTGATTTTGACGTTAAGATACATGGCTTTTTATCTCGTCTTACGGGACTTCAGGGGTATTTTTCAAAAAGACCGACAAAAAAACTGATATCATTTATGCAGAAAGAAAAATTCGATGCAGTAATTTTGGGAAATCTTCACTCTAATTGTATTAATCTTCCGATGCTTTTTAAGTATCTTTTAAAAAACAATATCAACACACTTGTTGTACTGCATGATTGTTTTTTATTTACAGGCAGATGTACACACTATACTGAGGAACAATGCTTTTTATGGAAAACAGGCTGCAGGAATTGTCCGAGGCTGAAAAAAGATAATAAAAGCTGGTTTTTTGACAGAAGCGAAAAAACCTATAATTTAAGAAAAAATTTCTTCGAAAAAATGAAAAATCTTGGAATAATTGGTGTTTCCGAGTGGATTACCAACGAGGCTAAACAGTCTGTAATGAAAAATGCCAAAATAATTAAAACTGTTTATAATTGGGTTGACCTTGATATTTTTAAGCCTAAATGTACAGAGCTTAAAAAGAAATATAATTTAGCAGATAAGGTTATAATTCTTGGGGTTGCAAGTTCGTGGGTTCAGGGAAAAGGAATAAAATATTTCTATGAACTTGCAGAAAGAATAGATGATAATTGTCATATCGTCTTGGTTGGCAAAAATAGCAATAAAACACAGAGTGATAAAATTACATATATTGACGAAACACATGATGTTATCGAGCTTTCTGAAATATATAATATGGCTGATGTTTTTTTGAATTTTTCAAAAGAGGAATCTTTCGGTAAGGTTACAGCAGAAGCGCTTTCCTGCGGAGTTCCTGTTATCGTTCCCGATACTACTGCAAATCCCGAGCTTGTAGGTGAAGGGTGTGGATATGTATATCATAATTTTGATTTGGATGAAGTTATGAGCTATATTGAAAAAATCAAAGATGATACAAAAGAAAAATATACAGCGGCAGCAAGGGAATACGCGAAAGAGAATTTTGATAAAAATAAGAATCTCTTGAAATATTATGAAATACTTGAAGAATTGATGAAAGGGTAGCATTTTAATATGGTTTACATAAATACGACGGCATTTCTGTTGGTTTTGCGATATGCGCTAAACCAGTGGGGAAAAGATGATTTAGAAAAAGCCGACAAAATCTTTTTATGGTTTGGTTCTGTTATATTGGCATTGCTTACAGGACTGAGGCATTCAGTTACAGGCAGTGATACAGGTACATATATCAGAAGTTTTCGCCAATTTGGAAAGTTACCTTGGAGAAGTGTTGTTGATGAGGCTTATGATTATTATGAAATAGGATACAGATGTTTAATAAAACTCTTAAGTTACATAACCCATCATGAAAATGTGTTTTTTACCATATTGGCATTGTTTTTTGCTTTCAGTTTAGGAAAGTTTATAACAGAAAACTCAAAAAATCGCTTTATGAGTCTGATGCTTTATTTTACTGTTGGAGCTTTTACTTTTCAGATAACAGGTGTAAGACAGTCGATTGCTATGGCAATACTTCTTTTTTCCTTTAAATATATAAAAGAAAGAAAGTTTACTAAATTTATACTAATTGTTTTTATAGCTTCATTATTTCATCGTTCTTCACTCGTTTTTATACCAATGTACTTTTTAGCATATATAAAAATGAATTTAATAAGCTTTTCGTTATTTGTTTTTATCGGCGGTGTTGTATGTATATATAGTCGCCCATTGTTGATGCTTTTCCAAATGTTGATGGGAAAATATGATAATTATGGATACTCTGGCTTTGAAGGCGGTGCAGTTTTTGTTGTACTTATGTATGTAATAACAATTGTTGTTGCGTATATATTTATGAACAGCCTTGAAAAACAGAATAAACACAATGTCTTTTTCTTCAATATGACATTTGTTTCGCTTTTACTTTATATTTTAAGATATTTTGTTACAATAGCAGAACGAGTGGGTTTTTATTATCAGTTTGCTTTTATTATATTACTACCGAATGTTATTGAGTCAATTCCGGATGTTAAAACGAGAAGAACTGTGCGAACTTGTGCATTAATATTGGCTTGTTTATTATTTGGTTATAGATGTTTAAGGAAAGGTTCACTTGAATTTAATTATTACTTTTTTTGGCAATAAAAGGATGTGAGGAGCATTTAATTATGAAAATTGTTCAAATTAATTCATGCTACGGAATCGGAAGCACAGGAAAAATAGCTGAAGGAATAAGTAAAGTCCTAACTGAAAATAATATAGAAAATTATGTTTTCTATGCAATAGGAAAAAATGCAGAAAACGCTTTAAAAATAGAAAATAAGTTATATCTAAAATTAAATATTTTAAAGACTCGTTTGTTTGGTAAGCATGGATTTTATTCTCAACTCGCCACTTTAAGAATGTTAAAGAAAATTGATAAAATAAAACCTGATGTAATTCATTTGCATAATATTCATGGTCATTATATTAATATCAGGATGCTCTTTAATTACATAAAAAAGAATAATGTTAAAGTTGTATGGACGCTTCATGATTGCTGGGCTTTTACAGGACATTGTTCACATTTTGATTATATAGGGTGTGAAAAATGGAAGACTGGATGCTATAATTGCAAACAACAAAAAAGTTATCCTTGCAGTTCGTTTTTTGATAGAAGTGCAGTATCTTACAAAGATAAAAAAGAACTATTTACAAATGTAAAGAATTTAACGATTGTAACACCAAGCGAGTGGTTGGCTGAGCTAGTAAAACAATCTTTTTTAAAGGATTATCCTATAAAAGTTATAAATAATGGTATTGATTTGGAAAGCTTCAAACCAATAGAAAGTGATTTTAGAAAAAAATACAATTTGGAAAATAAATTCACTATTATGGGAATTGCACCTGACATTAACGGCAAAAAAGGCGGAAAATATCTTGTTGAAATTGCAAAAAAATTAAAAGACTGTTTTGTTGTTATAGTAGGTCTTAACACTAATGAGACTCTGCCTGATAATGTGATAAAAGTTCCGAGAACAAATTCAAAGAAAGAACTTGCAAAAATTTATTCAATGGCAGATGTTTTTGTGAATACTACTTTGGAGGATACTTTTCCAACAGTTAATCTTGAAGCATTAGCTTGTGGTACATCAGTTGTTACATTCAATACCGGAGGCAGCCCTGAATCTGTTGATGAAAAAGTTGGTTATGTAGCTGAGAAATATAATCTTGAGGAATTAGTTGAACAAATTTTAATGGTAAAGAATAAAACAAAAGAAGCCTATGAAGATAATACTGTTTTAAAGGCAAAAGAAAAATATGATGAAAACAAAAAGTTTTTGGAATATTTGGATATATATTTTAATTTAGGGAATTTTTAGAGGAGTGAATTTTTTGAATAACGGAATAATGGTGAGTGTGCTTTGTCTTGCATATAATCATGTCAATTATATAGAAAAAACGATTGAAAGCATTATATCTCAAAAAACAAATTTCAAATTTGAAATTGTAATTCATGATGATGCATCTACTGATGGGACAACAGAAATTATCCGTGAGTATGAAAAAAAATATCCTGATTTAATAAAACTGATTTATCAGACTGAAAATCAATACAGTAAAGCTGTTCCTATTACATATACTTATTTGTATCCAAATGCTCGTGGAAAGTATGTCGCTTTTTGCGAATGTGATGATTTTTGGATTGATGATAATAAATTACAAAAACAAGTTGATTTTTTAGAGCAAAATCCTGGCTTTGTTGCTTGTGTTCATAAATATATTGTTGTGGATAAGAATAATAATCAGCAAGATATAAAAACTTTTGGTTACTATGAAGAAGAGGGGACATACTCGCTTGCTGACTTTGAAAAAAATGAACTTCCGAGTCAATTAGCTTCGTTAGTATGCCGCAATATTTTTTTGGATGATAAGAATGGTTATCCCAAAACTTTTCTTGATGTGAAGCTGGCGGGAGATGTAAAGACATATCTTTATTTATTGGCAAATGGAGATATTTTTAGGATGGGAGAAACAATGTCAGTATATCGTTTTGTGCAGGAAAAAGGTGGCAATTCATGGTCCTCTCGTAATTACAAAAAAATAAAGGGTTATTCTGATTGGAAAAATGTGAGATTACTGGAGAAAAAGTTTTATGAGAATTATGGAAAAAAAATAAATCTGAAAGAAAGAAAAAGTGCTTGTGCACTTTCGGTTGCAAAAAATTTCATTTGGCAACCAAATTTGAAAAATTTTAGAAATCTAATTGTAGTTATCATATTACAAAGAGGTCTTTTGAAAAAATTATATGGAGAATTGTTCCGATGCCTGAAAAAAAGATAAGGTATTGTGTAAGAAGAAAGAATAGTATAATAAAAAACAAACAATTTGCGATTGATAAAAGGAGACTAACTATAAAAAGTCAAGAGTTTTTTTAAAAAAACTTCAAATA
>CAZZPN010000116.1:0-4541 GCA_964655495.1 uncultured Oscillospiraceae bacterium | reverse complement strand
TATGCGGAGAAGTTCCGTCTATTATTGCAGAATTAAATTTCGGCAAGTAAACCCCGTCAAGAGAGCCGGGGTCGCTCGAACAATGTAAATAATGTACATACTCCCCTTTTTCTTCAAAATATGCACCTACTTTTTTCATAAGACTTGATTTTCCCGTTCCGGGTCCGCCCTTAATTATTCCCATTTTTCCGACAGATGTACTTCTTAAAATATTATCATAGAAGCTCACAAACCCATTTGAGGTGTTGCCACCCGGAAAATAGTGTCGCACTTTTTCACTCTTAACACAGTTTTCGTTTTTCATTCTCATCACTCCTTTAAAAACATTATATGTAGCTTTTTAAAAGAAGTGCAAAGATAAAAAAAGACGATGTAAAAACTTAAATCTACACCGTCATAAAAAATCTATTTTAAAGAAATACTACATTATGCGACATTGTATTTACAGTTGCAGTTCTTTCCCATAAGGAATGTCTTACGCCTTCAAGAATAGTTTCTTCGAGTTCAGGAATTTTTGTGATTTCTCCTGAAATATATCCGTCAAGTCTGCATTTTAAGCTCAATATTCTTTGAATAAGTCCGCCCAGACGGATGTCCTGCACATCAAAACCGTGAGGTTTATTCTCAAAAAACCATTGTTTTTGCAATACCTTATGAAATTCTTTTACTTTTTCTGCAAGTAAAGCATATTTTTCTGAGATTTTTCCGAGTTCTTCTTTATCGTTTTCTTTATAAGCCAAACGGGTTTCGTTTCCTAAATTAACTTTTAAAGAAAGAACTTCTGATAATTTTTGCAATGTATCAAAAAGATACGCATATTCACCCTTATCTTTTGCATTTTTGATTTCATCAACTAAATTCTTATAATATTCGCTATCTTCCTTTGAGCAAAGCTTATCATTCATTCCTAAGAACAAATCGTTATATAAAATATGTTTATTTGGAGAAAATTCCCAGCCATCTCCGTGTTTTCCGCCTATTTTATCAAGCTTATCAAGAAGCATAAAGCTGTCAAAGTCAGCACCCGTTATCGCTTTGAATTTTCGTTTTATGCTGTCCATATTGTTATTTCCATTTGCCACTTCTGCCGCATACATAAGAGCAGGTAAAACACTATATTTTGAACATTCAGCGCCGTCATCTCCCCAGACCGTAAAAAAAATGCCGTCAACTCCGTAATCGTTACAAGCAGCCATCGCTGTTTTGGTAGTTTCAATACTAAATTCATTGTCCGGTGCAAAGCCTTTCCAGGTCCAGGCTCCGCCTGCAAAATAGACTTTTCTGTCGAAAGCTTTGTTTTTCTTTATGTTATCTGCATAGCGATTATAATCGGTGCTGTAATAATCCCAATAAACCAATGAAACATTGTCGGGCAAATCTGCTTTTTCTTTGACCTTTGATAAATCTGTTTCTTCATACTGTGATTCTGCCCCAAATGCAAATTTGCAGAACATATCACTCCATATCATCGGCTCAAAACCATAGTCTTTCGCCATTTCGCAAACCTTATGAAGATGCTCGTTTATAACATCAAAACGGTCTTTATTTCCGTTTAACTCGCGGTATTTACCAAGACCTACTTTATAAGCCTCATCCATACCGATATGAATTTTTTTAGTTGTGAAACATTCAGAAATTGTATCAAACATATCTTTTATAAGCTTGTATGTACCATCGCATCCGGCAAGAAGAATGTCATCGCAATCTCTTATTTTCATATATTCATTCCAATGAAAAATTGCATTCAGATGCGCAAGAGTCTGTATGCACGGAACAAGCTCTATACCTATTTCGTTGCAATAAGAATCCATTTCCTTGATTTCTTCCTTTGTATATCTGCCTCTTAAATATCCAAAAAACGGTTGGTTGTTTACCTCATAGGTATCTTCAGTATATAGCATCAATGTATTATAGCCCATCTTTTTTAAGATAGAAGCATATTTTTTTACACTTTCAACGGTCATCACGGCGTTTCGTGAGCAATCAAGCATTACTCCAAGCATTCTTTCCATAAAAATAGTCTCCCTATGTGCTTTAAAATTTTCTTTATTATATCAAGATAAATAAAAAAAGTCAACATCTCTGCCGCAAAAAGACAAGGAATGTAAAAAAATCGGCTTTTTTTACATTCCTTGTCTTTTATATAAAAATAATGACCTAAAGTATTATACAAATAAGTCCGCCGCTACCCTCGTTTATAATCTTTGTTACAGTTTCACGCAATTTTCCTCTTGCGTCTTCAGGCATAGCAGATAATTTGTTTTGCAATCCTTCATTTACAAGCTCATTAAGAGATTTTCCGAAAATGTTTGTTTCCCATATTTTTGACGGGTTTTCTTCGTAATCGGAAAGCAAATAGCGAACTAATTCTTCCGACTGTCTTTCCGTTCCCACAATCGGCGATACAGTTGTTTCGATATCTGCACGAAGCATATGTATTGACGGTGCACTTGCTTTTAGCATAACGCCGTATTTGTTGCCTTGTTTTACAATCTGCGGCTCTTCTAAAGTCAATTCCTCAATGCCCGGATTTACTATGCCGTAGCCGGTTTCTTTTACATCTTTTAAAGCTTCTTCAAATTTATCGAATTTCTGTTTTTTGTCCGCAAGTTCTTTCATTATGTTCATAAGCTCATAATCTGACCTTATTTCCATACCCGTATTTTTTGAAAGGACATCATAGAACAAGCTATCCGGCACACGCATCGCTATTTTTGCCTCTCCGCTTCCCGGAAGAACGCTTTCTATTTGTGCAGAATTGATATAGCTACATTCGTTTAAAAGTTCAATATTATCCACGCAATCTCTGAGTTTTGAGATGTTTGATGAATAATTCTTAATTGTATCATAAATGCCTGATTTTATCTCATCTGTAATATCAAGCGACTTTATCCAGCACGGCAAAGAAAAACCGATTTGAGAAACGGGAAATTCATATAAAACTGTTTTTAGAATTTCTGCAATATCGTTTTCGTTTAAGTTTGCACAATCAGCGCAAATAACAGGCACTCCGTAATTTTGCGACATCAAGTTACAAAGCTCCATTGTTTCTTCTGCTTTTGGCCTTGTACTGTTTAGAAGCACTACAAAAGGTTTATTCATCTCGTTAAGCTCATCAATAACTCTCTTTTCGGCATCTAAATAATTTTCCCTGTCAATATCAACAATACTTCCGTCTGTTGTTATAACAAGTCCGATTGTGGAATGTTCCGAAATTACCTTTTTCGTTCCTATTTCGGCAGCATTGATAAAAGGAATACTTTCCTCAAACCAAGGCGTTTTGACCATGCGTTCATGCCCGTCTTCTTCATACCCCAGACAATCGGGAATAACATATCCCACACAATCAATCAGCTTGATTTTTGCGCTTACATTTTCGCCAAGAGAAATTTGTGCAGATTTATTGGGAATAAATTTCGGCTCAGTAGTCATTATGGTCTTCCCTTCTGCCGACTGCGGAAGCTCATCAACCGCCCTGTTTCTTTCAAATTCGTCGCTCATAACCGGCAAAACCATTTTATCCATAAATCTTTTTATAAATGTCGATTTTCCCGTTCTTACAGGCCCTACAACTCCGATATAAATATCGCCGTTCGTTCTTTGTGCAATATCTTTTAAAATGTCCATTTTAAGTAACCTCCAAAAAAATAATATATTATGCTATATTATATTTTTGTAATGGATAAGTTATGACCTGTTTTTTTGTTTTTTCTTCTTTATAAAGCAAGATTAATTATAGTTATATGTTTTTTTGTTTTCGCATACTCCATTGTCCGAGCCGCACCGCCAAAACTGTATTTCACATAGCAAATAACATATTCTGACATATTGACCATATACTGATTGCACTTTGATATGTAGAATTTTTTCGGAGTATAATCAGGTATTTCAGCCATCAATATTTCATCATAATCACAATAAAATTTTTCCTTTTCTTCATTGATACGGCGTGTTAAATAAGGGATAATAAGGCAAAGCTTTATATGGGGATATTTCGATTTGATTTTGCGGACAGCATCTTTTGAAATTCTGTCAAACGCACCGTAATTCCCTACCCAGAATTCCGTTACATTATTCTCTGATATTAACTTTTCAATTTCTTCCAATAATCTATTTTCTATTTCATCTGTATCGTATAATTTACTATGCCCTGCAAAACAACATATTTTTCGTTTCATAATACAACTCTCCATACATAAAGTAAACATTTTTATTGTATTATAACACAATTCAATTTCAAATGCAACACATTACTGTGCATTTAACACTGTTTTGTTGGTAGATGAAAGATTGATTTCTGAATATAATATATTGTAGAGGTGATATTATATGAGAAATAAAAATTTCGATACTTGGTTAGCAATAGGATTAAATATCTTACATTATAGAAAAGAGCAAGGTATGACACAAATGCAACTTGCTGAAAAGGCAGATATAAGCAGAAATCATATCCAAAGAATAGAAACCGCTGCCTGTTCCTGTACACTTGATACACTTATTGATATAGCAGAAGCTTTAAATATACCACTAAAGAAATTATT
>CAZZPN010000115.1:3302-4563 GCA_964655495.1 uncultured Oscillospiraceae bacterium | reverse complement strand
ATATTATAGACTGGAATTCCATTGGTTTTTCAGTAGCTTCTCTATGCAAAAACGGTCTTGAAGCTATCGAGTTTATAAATAACAATAAAGTTGACTGTCTGATTACTGATATAAAAATGTTGCCTATCAACGGAATTGAGCTTCTAAAGCTTGCAAAAGAAAAAAAGCCGGATATAAAGGTAATCCTGATAAGTGCATATTCAAATTTTGAATTTGCCAAAAATGCTGTCAAATACGGTGCTTCCGACTATCTTTTAAAACCGTTTAATCCAGAAGAATTAAAACAGCGCATGATAAAAATAAAACAGGAGCTTGATAAGCACAATCAGAGCAACGCATTTTTTTATCAATATCAAAGAAATTTTCTTAACTCTGTCATATTTGAAGGAAAATATGCAGACCGCGAAGATTTTGACGGAATTTTAAACGACTACAATATAGATATAGGTATAAATTCAAAAATAACCATTGTAAATGCAAAAGCAAAAGATAATTCTCTTTTTGAAGCAGTTGTATCTCGCCCGAAAGACGCGTTATGTGTTTCTTTACAGAATATGATTAACGAAATGCTTAACACATTAAACGGTTTTTTCCTGTCATATGACAATAATACACTAAAGTATCTTCTTTATTCAACAGATGAAAATTCAGATTTTGACACAGATGTTGAAAATCATATAAAAGGGCTTGAAAAATCCCTTGCGAAATATATGAATATCACATTTGATGATATAACAACGGATTTTATTGGAAATATATTTGATTTACAGCAATATTTTAACAGAAAAAAAGAAGATTCAGAATACGATAACTATGCTGTTACAAGTGTGAAAGCTGCAAAAAAATACATAGAAGAAAATTTGGGTGAAGATATGTCGTTGGAAAAAATCTCTTCAAAATATTTTTTAAGTACAAGCTATTTCAGCCGTGTTTTTAAAAATATTTTCGGATTTAACTATGTTGAATTCTTAATAAAATGCCGTATGGAAAAAGCAAAAGATCTTCTTGTAAATACCAATTACAAAATCTATCACATCGGAAAGCTTGTAGGTTATGAAGATACAAAGTTTTTCACAAAAACCTTTAAAACTTTCTACGGAATTTCCCCCAAAGAGTACAGAGAAAAATATTCAAGGAACGATTTGTCATGATTTTTAAGGAAAAAAATTTTAAAAGCTTGTTATTTCATTATTTCAAAAAATTCTTTATCATCTTCGTTTTTTTTATTGTTCTGTTGATGCTTTGCATATATTTTGCCATT
>CAZZPN010000115.1:0-3292 GCA_964655495.1 uncultured Oscillospiraceae bacterium | reverse complement strand
GGAATGTGAACGGACATACAACGCTTTAATTTCAAACAATAATCTTACGCAATTTTTGTATAGTGACATAAGCAAGCTGGACAAAAAAGAATACAGTGATATTGTATCAACAGTAAAAAATATTATAATAAGTAATAAGCTTACTTCATCATATACTGAAAATATAATCGTTATTTCACAAAAAAATAATCTCGCTCTTTCCTCATCAACTGACTTCCCCTCAACGCTTGCCCGCTATGAAAATTACGAATGGTTTAATAATTTTATAAAAAGCGACAAGAGTTTACAGATAAAGAAGATATATTATAAACGCTCCGCCAAAAGTTCCGAAAAACCACTCCTTCTTATCTTAAGAAAAATCAATTCCCCCTTTGACAGCGGATATATTCTTTTTGAAATAAATACAACTAAATTAAAAAACGACATAGTGTCAGTGCTTTCTGATGAAAATATGTTTTTTGTTTTAACCGATGAAATCATTGTGTCATCCGACAAAACAGATAATTTATCTTCAGAAGAATTAACAGCCATCCGTACCAACCTCTCAAAAAAATCCTCATACGCTACCTACCGTATATTCAACTCCAAAATCACGGGATATGACCTTGATATACTTGTTTTTCTTAATAATTCAAATTATAAAAAACTCACCGTTGAAGCCCTGTTTATTTTTGCATTTGTTTTTTTGATTTTTATTATATTCAGTATTTTGATTTCATACATTTTGGCAAAAAATACAATGGACCCTATATCCGAAATTATCAATATAATAGATAATCCCCAAAACACAAATACCGACATAAAAATAAATCAGTCTGAAGAAGTACAATATATAACAAAAAACATTTTAAAATCGGTCGAGGATAATAAATTTTATAAAGAACAGCTTGAAAAAAAATTAAAAGAACTAAACGAATCTCAGGAAATTGCACTTAATAATCAAATACACCCGCATTTTTTATTTAACACCTTAGAAACAATCCACGCAGTTGCTTTTGGACTTACAAAAAGCGAAAATACTGCCGCAAAAATGATACGAATGTTATCTGAGCTTTTGCAGATTTCTTTGAGAAACGATAAAAAATTCATTACAATAGAGGAAGAAATCAATCATATAAGAAACTATTTAAGCATTCAATCTTTAAGATACAGCGACAGATTTGAAGTAGAGTGGGATATAGATGAAAATATTCTTGAATTTTCAACTGTTAAACTGATATTACAGCCTCTTTGTGAAAATGCAATTTATCACGGAATAAAAAATGCTGACTTTTTTTGCTATATAAAAATTTCAGCAAAGGAAGACAAAAAGAAGCACTGCATTATTTTTAAAATTGAAAATAACGGCAAAACAATTGATAAGAAAACACTTACAGATTTAAGAAAAACCTTAAAGGATGATAAATATTCAACAGCTCACATAGGTCTTAAAAATGTAAATAAAAGAATTAAAATAGCCTTTGGGGAAAAATATGGTTGCGATATTTTCTCAGACAATGAAAAAACAACAGCAACGGTTACAATTCCAAAAACAAAAATAAACTAAAGAAAAGAGTGAAATATAATGAAAAATATCGCTGATGTAGATAAGAATCTGAAAGTAGAAACCAATTTTAAAGAGAAGGATATAAAATTCTATGACGCTAAAGACAAGCCTTTTTCGTTATACGGTTTTTATGGCACTAAAAAGGGTGAAAAATTTTCAAGAATGCCAAAAGAAGTGGCAGAAAAAACAAATGAAGGCGTTGCATTCTTATATTCCCATACCGCAGGCGGACGTGTTCGGTTCAAGACCAATTCTCCATATATAGCAATATCCGTCCAATGCCCCTGTATGACTGTATTTCCGCATATGACTCTTATAGGAACAAGCGGCTTTGATATGTATGTATACGAAAACGGAAAATATATTTATTCAAATACAAGAGATTTTATTCCACCTGCATGTGAAGACCAAAAACCACTTAATTATGAATCTATTCATTACTTTAATGACGAAAAATTAAGAGATATTACCATTAATTTTCCGTTATATACCGATGTCTCGGAACTTTATATCGGAATAAAAGAAGGAAGCATTCTTACAGAGGGGGAAAAATACATAAACAAAAAGCCGATTGTTTATTATGGCTCTTCAATAACTCAGGGAGGCTGTGCATCAAGACCGGGAAACAGCTATCAGGCAATTGTATCAAGACATTTCAACTGCGATTTTGTAAATCTCGGCTTTTCGGGAAGTGCGAGAGGCGAAGATGTTATGGCAGAATACATCTCAAAGCTTGATATGTGTGCTTTTGTTTATGATTATGACCATAACGCCCCAACAATAGAGCACTTAAAACACACACATAAAAAAATGTTTGATAAAATAAGAGAAGAAAATCCCGATTTACCTATAATAATTATGTCATCAATACCAACTACAAACCGAAGTGAAGAAGAAAAAAGAAAAAGAAATGAAATAATAAGAAATACATACGAAGAAGCAGTAAAAAACGGTGATGAAAATGTTTATTATATTGACGGCAAGGAATTTTTGAAATTTTATGGCGGTGAATGCGAGTTAGTTGACGGTCTTCACCCCAATGATCTTGGTTTTATGTGTATGGCACAATGTGTTATAGAAAAGCTTGAAAATATAATAAACAGGAAAAATGGAGAAACGATATGAAAATAGCTGAAAACAAAAAAGCAGTCTGCGGAATTATACTGCCTGAAAATCCTACGCCAAGAGAAGTTTTTGCAGCAGATGAGCTTATAAGATATATTGAAAAAATAAGCGGTGCAGAGATTGAAATAACCGATAAATATGGATATAAAATCATTATTGGTGAGCCTGATAAAAATGATTACGCAAAACAAATAATGTCCCAAAAAGAATTTGAAAGGTTAGTTCCGGGACCTGAAGGCTTTATCATTTATGCAGGTGAAAAAAACTTACTTTTAGCCGGAAGCAGTAAAAATGAATACGAAATGGAGCGTGGAACTGTTTACGCTGTCTATGAATTTCTGGAGCGTTGTCTTGGCTGTAGCTTGTGTGCATACTGTAAAGACGGTGTTGATGCAGGTGAATATGTACCCGAAGCCGCAGATATAGAAATTGAAGAAATCAAATATGTAAAAGAATGTGCCGATGTTTCATACAGGACTGCAATAGTACAGTACAGCGCATGGGCAGGAAATCCCCACCACAAGCTTAATGAAAAATTTATAAGCTGGCTTTCTAAAAACCGCTATAACAGAATTTTAACATGGGCAAGTATATATGAGGGTTATAAAGAAAATGGAATGG
>CAZZPN010000114.1:0-4581 GCA_964655495.1 uncultured Oscillospiraceae bacterium | reverse complement strand
TCGGAACTGTTGCGGCAACCTTTTTAACTACAGGGGCAATGACCGTTATACAAAATATTATAAGTGTTTTATTTTAAAAATGAGGCTGTTTAAAATTTAATTTTAAACAGCCCCTGTTTTTTAGGGCATAGAAAAAATGACTGTAAAAAATAGTTTTTTACAGTCACTTTAATTTATAGCTTTCAACAAGAATTAGTCCAAGCTCGGATATAGTTTTCCATACTTCTTTTTTTAACTCAATATCCATTTCCCCGTCTTCTTTTAGTGGTATGTTATCTGTCATTATCACGAAAGACAAGCAAAAGTCATCACCTTTAATGATAGCAGCATCATTATCGACCTCGAAAAGTTCACCCGTTTTATTAAATATAGCCACATCGGGATATTTCTCCTTAATAAGTGCAGGAATTTTCGTTTGTCTTTTCTGATTTTTCAAAATTTCAAGCATCTGTGAGTTGTACGGCTCTTTAAAAAGCTCTTTTTTGTATAGCTTTTCTAAAAAATCGGTAACATCCTCAACAGATGTGAGATTTTTATACCCCATTGGTTTTCCGGGAGGTGCTTCATCATACATTTTGTGTTGAAGATCGGTATCTTCATATCCGTTTTTTATTATATATTGGTTTATTTTATTTTCTTCTGTAATTTTTCTCAAGTCATTCTCTCCGCCAAAAAAATCAATAAATCTGTTTACAGCCTCATTATTGCTTTCAGCAAGCATAAGAAAAAGGTCATCTTTGATTTCGGGAGTTAATATGTATCTCCCTGACTGAATTTCATCATATACAGTTCCGGCTACAAAAAGTTTTATAAGACTTGCGCTTCGCATTTTTTTACTGTTATGAACAGAAAAAGCTCCCGTATCAAGATTTTTTATCATAAAAGAAAAATCAATAGTCGGATATTTATCGGATATTATTCGTATAAACTCCTCTTTCAACTCAAAAAGCATCTTGTTTTCATTTAACAAAGCTACAGTCTCCCTTTTTTCATTTTCCTTTTTTATGTGATTGCCGCAAAAATAAAAGCTTGCACAAAATACGGCTATAACGGACAATATTATAATTATTTTTCTCATTTGATTTTTCCTATTTTCTTTGCATATTCCTTCATTTGCAGTTCCATTTTGTTATCGGAATAATTATAATAAATTCTGTCCTTGATAGGATCAGGCAAATACTGCTGTTTAACATAATGGTCTTTAAAATTATGAGGATATTTATAATCAATTCCGTGCCCAAGCTTTTCGGAAAAAGCATAATGGGCATCTTTAAGATGAGCCGGTATATCTCCGCAGTTTATCGAAGTAACATCACTGAGTGCCATATCTATTGCACATATAGCCGAATTTGATTTCGGTGCAGTTGCAAGAAGAATAACAGCTTGTGCAAGAGGAATACGGGCTTCGGGAAGTCCAAGCCTCGTTGCACTGTCACATAGTGCGTTCACAATAGAAGCAGCCTGCGGATACGCAAGTCCTACATCCTCACTCGCTATAACAAGAAGCCTTCTTATAGGCGATATAATATCACCCGCAGACAAAAGCCTCGCAAGATAATGAAGTGCTGCATTTTCATCGCTTCCCCTTATGGATTTTTGAAAAGCCGAAAGTATATCATAATGGCTGTCTCCGAATTTATCATACCTGAAATTGTTCTTCCCCGTAACACGCTTCGCCGTTTCTTCATCAACAAATATAACATTATCCTTGTCCGGCTTCGCAGTTAACGCACACATTTCAACAGCATTTATCGCCCTTCTGCAATCTCCGCAGGAATTAATTGATATATATTCTATCGCTTCATCGGAAAATACAGCTTTATCCGTCTCGTTTAGCTTCTCAACTGCCCTTCTGATAGCAAACTCAAGGTCTTTTTCATTTAGCTCCTTGAATTCAAAAACACTGCACCTTGATAAAAGTGCATTATATATGTAAAAACTCGGATTTTCGGTAGTTCCCGCAATAAGCGTTATCTGCCCTTTTTCAACATATTCCAAAAGGGACTGTTGCTGCTTTTTATTAAAATTCTGTATTTCATCAAGGTAAAGAACAACGCCGTCTCTCGCAAAATAACCGTCAAGGTCAGAAATTATGGCTTTAATATCTGCCACCGATGCGTTTGTTGCATTAAGCTGATAAAGCTTTTTATTAGTAATTTTAGTTATTATATTGGCAATCGTTGTTTTGCCCGTTCCGCTCGGACCATAAAAAATCATATTCGGAATAACTTTCTTTTCCAGAATAACCCGAAGCGGCATACCCTCTCCGACAAGATGCTGCTGTCCGAAAACTTCATCAAGATTTTCAGGTCTTATCCTGTCTGCTAATGGCTTTGACATATAAAAATCACCCCATAGGTATATTTTACTATATTAAGGCACACTTTGCAAGGCATTTTAACAAAATTTTTAAGTTTTATTGACAAAGAGGCTTTTTTCTTATATAATAAATGTATGTACAAATACAGAAAGTACAAAAAATAAGAAAGGAGAAGACATATGAACCGTAACAATAAATTTATAATAAAGCTTATAAGCGTACTGTTCGTGTTTTTTCTGGCTTTTCCGTGTTGTTATGCTACCAGACAAAGTGTAGATGAAAAGATAGATATTGCAATATCAAATATAATTTCCTATAAAAAATCACTTTCAGGTGGTTACATAATAAATACTGAGGTTTTGGAGAATGTCTTTGATTTTTCCGATGCAAAACTTGTGATTGCACTGTCCCAGGGTGGTTTTTCAGATAATTACAATAACTATGCCGCCGTTCTTAATAATTTTATAAGCGACAAATATCTCACAAATGAAAAACTGTATTCTCTTCCTGCCGCAGCAGGCGCACAGATTTCCTTAGCGTTTCTTTCTTGTGGTACAAACCCATACACTATAAAAGCAACAAACCAAAAGACCTACAATTTTCTTTCCGACAATATTTATGACCGTGATGCAGCTTACTCTTTAGGCAAAAACGGTCTTGAGGGTTATGCCTGGGGACTTATTGCACTCGATGCTTATAACTATGAACATACTGTCGATATCTTAAAAATCCGTGAAGATATTATGACAAAAATAATAGACACTCAGCTTCCTGACGGAACCTATGCCTCAACCGACAGCACTTCGCCCTACTATCTTTCAGCGTTGTCTATGTTAGCGTTGGCACAAGACTTCGAAAATGAACAAAGAAAAGCTGAAATAAGAGAGCAGATTATTGAAGAAAAAAAAGAACTTGACCGTAAGAGAAAAGAAGAAGGCATTAAAGTAACTTTTGAAGAATTTGAAAAAGAGTACGGAATTGAAGATGAACCTACGCTTTATCATTTTGTTGATTCATGTATTGAAAAAAGCATGAGTGCGCTTTCTGAAAAACAATCCGAAGACGGCTCATACCAAATCTACCCTAAAAGTAACATAAAAACTACCTCGGCTGTCATTACAGCGCTGTGTACATTGGGCATCAATCCCCTTAAAAACGAACGCTTTATAAAACGGGACAATACCCTTCTTGACGGACTTTTAAAATATCAACAGCCCGACGGAAGCTTTATGGCAGACGAAAATTCAAACATTTCTGCTGAAACTACCGATGCACTTTGTGCTCTTGTGGCACTCAAAAGATTTTTAAACAAAGAAAAACCTTTATATGACTTTACCGATAAAGTTATGCACCAATCGAACGATATTCTTCAGGTTTCAAATAAAGATATCGCAAATATAAAATATATAAACCAAAACTTTGACCTTTCATTATATCCTCAAATCTGTATGATATATGAAAAAGTCAATCAATCAGACAGAAAAGATAGAATTTTTCTTCTTTCTGCTATAACAGTCGCAAAGGAAAGGAAAAACCGACACGAGAGCATTATAAATTATATAAACGAGCAAGGCCGTGAGCTTTTATACTCAGAAAACGGCGTTAATCTTAACAAGAAGAAACAAATCAGGGAGCTTTTAAGATTGTGCGAATCCGTTCCGGAAAGAGAACGAAAACAAATTTATATTTATGACGACCTTATCTCAAACTCAAAAAGAGTTGAAAGTGCTTTGGCACTCGAAACCTTACTGTTTTGCGTTATTCTCATAGTTGTTGTATCATTCCTGCTTTCAATTCTTATGTATCTTATTAAAAAGCGGACACTTGCAAAAAAGGTTTTAAACTATAATATTTCACCCCATCACCAAAATGGTGATGCTACGGAAAACAAGGCTTCAACTGCCCCAAAAACCAAGTGGATGCCTTTTGAACTTGAAGATTCATTCTTCGAATATGAAAACGAGGAACCGCAGATAACTGAAGAATCGGGCAACAAACCGCTTCCTTTCGAGGAAGAAGACGAATTTTTCGATTATGAAATGCCACAGGAAGAACAATTGGAAAACGAGCCGTCCGCCTTTTTCCAAATGCCTTTTGAAATCGAAGAAAATGAAAATTTCTTCGAATACGAAGCTCAAGGCGAGAACGAAACAGAAGCGGAAATCCCAAAAGATAAGGATATGCTTCCTTTCGAAAAAGAAACCGGTTTTTTCAGATATAAATAAATATTAGAGCGCTATACAATGCACTCCAAAAGTTAA
>CAZZPN010000113.1:2272-4606 GCA_964655495.1 uncultured Oscillospiraceae bacterium | reverse complement strand
CGTGGTGATGACCGTGTCCGCAGCACTCGTGGTCATGTTCGTGCTCGTGGTGATGACCGTGTCCGCAGCACTCGTGGTCATGTTCGTGCTCGTGGTGATGACCGTGTCCGCAGCACTCGTGGTCATGTTCGTGCTCGTGGTGATGGTCATGTCCGCAACACTCGTGGTCATGTTCATGCTCGTGGTTATGGTCGTGATGATGACCGCATTTCGGGCATACTTCTTCTTCGTGAAGCTTTTTCAGTTCAGCTTCAACTGAGTTTGCGCCTTCCATCGCCTCTAAAATCTGTTTTCCTGTGAGTGAGGAGATAGGTGTAGTAACGATAACGGCGCTTTTATTATGTTCTTTTATATTTTCTACACATCCCTTTATTTTTTCTTCGGAAATATTTTCGGTGTGGCTTAAAATAATACATTTTGCATTTTCAATCTGGTCATTGAAAAATTCACCGAAGTTTTTCATATACATTTTGCATTTATTTGCATCTGCAACGGTTGTGAAGGAATTTAATACTATCTTATCCGAATTGATATTTTTTACCGCTTTTATAACATCACTCAGTTTTCCTACTCCCGAAGGCTCAATAAGTATTCTGTCAGGGTTGTAATCATGAAGAACTTTTTTCAAAGCTTCACCAAAATCTCCCACCAGACTGCAACAGATACAGCCGGAGTTCATTTCTGTTATTTCGATACCTGCTTCTTTTAAAAAGCCGCCGTCGATGCCTATTTCGCCAAATTCATTTTCGATAAGAACGAGCTTTTCGCCGCTGAAAGCTTCTTTTATAAGTTTCTTTATAAGAGTTGTTTTTCCTGCTCCTAAAAAACCTGAAAATATATCAATTTTTGTCATTGTTTTCTATCCTTTCATTTACATAATTTTCTAGGGGATAGGGAAAAAAGCTTCAGAATGGAAAAACCGAGCCAAAGTGAAACTTTGGGACACCCGAAGGTGTACAAAGGTACACCGAGAGGCGAGGTTTTTTCATAGCAAAAAAATTCTTATAAAAAAAGTCAAAATTTGTGTTTTTTTATAATAAATCTTAACCTGAATTTTCAAGTATTTCAAGTATTTTTGTTTTTTTGCTGTGTGGAATTTTCTAACATCCCCTATTGTATATTTTATACCTAAAATACTTTTATGTCAATATTTTTTGCTAAAAATTTACGCATAATATCCATCTATATGAATAACCCGAAATGAATAATACGGATATCTTCTTAAAATCTTATTGAGGGCATTGTTGCTGTGGGATGCAACGAGAATATTTTCGGGAGAGGGAATTCTGCCCGTTGAAGTAACAATGACTGTGTGATAAAAATCGCCACTTTCGTTTTGAAGCTGAATAACATCTCCCGGCATAGTTTCGGATATATCTGCCTCGTGTCCGAAAACTGCGCGCTCGGTGTTTGTTGTTAAGAAATTATAAAGATATTCCACACCACTCCACGCAGGAGTTCTGTCAGATAAGCTTACATAATACCAACCATAGACAGGTGTGAAATTCATTACTCCACTTCCCGCAAAAAGACATTGAGAAACAAAGGCGGTGCAGTCTCCGCCTATGTCGGAAAAGCTGCTGTAACAGGGATTATCCGAAAGCGCCCACCTTCTTGCATATTCAACCGCCCTTGCTCTGTTATATTCATATACCATAAAAACCACCTTTTTTAAAATTAAATTTAACTGCTACCATTATATGAAAAAACAAAAAAAGCTGTTACAGAAAGTCATTTGAAAAAAATCTGTAACAGCTTTTTGTCAGCGGATTAATTTTCTTTTTTCATATAATCCACCGATTTTTTCAGTATTTCGTTTTTGAATAGAATTCTTATTGCTTTTTTTGAATCTTTTTTCTCGACAGGCTCAATATGAGCTGTTTTATTTCGGATATCCTTAAGTCTCAGAAGGTCGCCCATATAGTTGCTCCAGCTATCCTTATCAGCGTTTGTGTTATCTAAAAAGCTTTGCATATTTTCAGCCTTTTCGTCTGCCTGAGGGTCAAAATCATGTGCTATATCAAACATTGAAGTCAGTGCAGTTGTGAATGTTCCCAATGTTGCATGAGTGAATTTTATGACATTTCCTTGCTCACGGGTTTTGGAATTAAAGGTATTGACTTCGTTGAGCCACACATTTTTATCCTGAAAAACAGGTAAATGATGTATTTTCAGTGTTCTTTCAAGCACTTTGCAAAGCATTACCGTAACAGGAGCATAGTCGATAATTGCATCACATTTTGCTTTTTTTGATATATCAAAAAGTTTTTCAAAAAGCTCGTCAAGATAGAATGATGTAAGGATACCGTCGCGGCTTTCCGGCGGAAGTGTGAG
>CAZZPN010000113.1:0-2262 GCA_964655495.1 uncultured Oscillospiraceae bacterium | reverse complement strand
CTAATTTGGTTGAGAGTAGCTTAATTTTTGGACTCCTGCTGAAATTTTTCTCTTTTTGATTCAGCCCATTCTTCAAGTGTTTTTGCTGAAGAATCTTCGCTTTTTGAAAGTGCGTCCTTGACTCCGTTTTCAAGATTTTCCGTGTAAGTTTCAGTATTAAACGCTGAAAGCTCGTCATCAACGATGTAGACATCTTCGCTTGTAGGAGCTTTAAGCTGGAGTTTTGGAAGGTCTGCCAGACATTTTTCAATTTTTGTCGGATCGTTAAGCTCTGAAGCACCCTTTGAAGTTATATCCATAAGAGATAATACAGCGTTTGATATATTTTCTATTACTATGTTTCCGATGCTTATGTTTTGCTGATTTATATTGCCGGCAACATTGTAGGTTGTGCTGTTATCTCCAAGAGGCACATTTGAGTCCCGGAAAGCTGATATAAGCGTCTGTTTCAGCTCACTTAATTTGTTGGCATCAGCGTGCTCCCTTATAAGATAATACCACATACTGCTCTCGATATTAAGAAGCTTTTTCATAGCATCGTCAGCTTCCGAGCGTGTAACGGCTGCTTTTGAGGAAGCTGATTTGTCTTCTTTAATAGAACGGTTTAAGAAATTTGTCATGTAGATATCGCTTGTAAATCTGTAAGCTACATCTGCATCGTTTTTGGAGGCTTCATAAATAAAATCTCTTGCAAGAAGAATTTCAAGCGCTCGTCTGATTTCAAATTCGCTTAAATTTCTCATACTGCTTACTTTTGTTATTATTTCGGAGTGGTAGATATCCCGTCTTTCCGAAATTGCTGTTTCCGCCATAATTTTTCCCACAGAAATAACCGAAGAATCCGATTCTATGTCGTGGAAAATCTGGTCTGTAAGAGTTTTTCCCATTGTCAAATCAAAAATATTGACATCGGAAGGATATATCCATCTTCTGTGTTTCCCTTCAAGCGCTTTAAGGGTTTGTGTGGCAAAAATATGTGAGTAGTGAGCATGACCTCTGGTATGCTCGTAGATATAGTTTAAAGCGGCAGGTGTAAACTGAATATCGCCGTTGTTGAGGTCGGCAGGATTGTTGGTAATTCTTTCAAAGTCTTCTCTTGAAAGATTGCCGATTTTTTTGCCGGCATATTCTATATCCCTGAACATATAGTTCCAGTCATCACGGTTTTCACTTTTTACTTTTACTACCTCAAGGAGCTTGTTTGAGCCTGCAAAAACAATGTGAATTATTTTTCTTTTTTCAGCGGAGCTTTTAACAAAGGCATCAATAAGGTCCTTGAAATGTCCTTTTTGTGTGAAGTTTTCTGAGGAAATCACAGTTTCAAACGCATCCCAAAGAATACAGATACCAAGATTGAGGCGGTCTTCAAAATCTTTAAAGAGAGCTTCAATATTTTTAAGCATATCTCTTAAGGTAAGAACTGTAAAATTTTCTTCTGAAAGTGCTTCATAGGAAACACTTCGGCGGTAATCTTCCAAAAGTTCTTCGTTGTCCGATTGGGAAATTTCACCGCTTTTTACCTTATGTCTTAAATATTTTTCAAGCTGAGCATAGATTGTTGTACTCAGAAGCTTTGTTTTTTCACAGTAGCAAATCTGCTGAAGAATCCTGTCAATGATAGTGTGTGTTGACTCATCGGGTGCGTTTGATTCTATATGAACTGAAAAAACGGCTGCGGGAGTTGTTCTTTTTTCTTCATCAAAACGGTCTTTGAGCATTGTCATTATACTTGTTTTTCCCGTTCCGTTGGTGCCGTAAAGAAGAACGAAATTATTTGCGCATACCCACTCATATATATCTTCAAATTCTTCTCTCTTGGAAGTAGAGCTTGATGCACGGTAACGGTAGATATAATCTTCCTTCTTAAAACAGAGTGTTTTTTCTACCTCAAGAGGAATACCCTGTTCATCTCCGCATGAATAGTTGGTTATGATTTTAATACGGAAACTGTTTTTGTCCGATAAGCAGGAAGAAAAATCTTCGATTTTATCTTCAAAAGGCAAAATCTGCCCTGAATAAAGAACACTGTCATGAGAATGGCTTTTTATAGGTGTTTCAGTTTCGTTGTCTTCTTCGCACAGATAAGAGGTTATTGAAACTTTATCAACTGCACATCTGCCTGCATTTTTTACCGTATAGAAAACAGAACCGTCGGAAAAATTATCAACATTGAGAATAGTTATTTCAAGACGGCCTTTTTGCTCAAAACCGTCTTTATAATCCCTTATGATTTCAACAAGTCCGCTCTCGTCACCATCATCT
>CAZZPN010000112.1:0-4633 GCA_964655495.1 uncultured Oscillospiraceae bacterium | reverse complement strand
AAAGGAACACTCACACAAAACGAGCTTCTTCCTGCAAAGCATACTGACTTTATTTTTGCAGTTGCAGGAGAAGAACTTGGCTTTATAGGACTTCTTTTTATCGTTTTTCTTATTATATTTATTGTTGTAAGATGCTATATGATTGCATTTAAGGCAAAAGAACCGCTTGGTGCGTTTATTGCAATAGGAATAGGCACTATGCTTCTTGTACAGTCTATTGAAAATATCGGTATGACGGTAGGTCTTACTCCCGTAACAGGTATCACGCTTCCTTTTTTAAGCTACGGCGGCTCGTCAATGGTTACAAATTTTGTTGCAATAGGACTAGTCCTTAATGTGAAAATAAGAAACAGGAAAATTAATTTTATTTATTAAGTGCGAAAGTGTGCAGAAAAATGATAAAAACAAATAAATTTATGTGTGAAGCAATAGAACTTGCAAAAAAAAGTAAAAACGAAGTTCCTGTGGGAGCAGTTGTTGTAAAAGATAACTCTATTATCGCATCGTCTCATAATATGATTATAAAAAACCAAAATCCCATTTGCCACGCTGAAATAAATGTTATAACTGATGCTCTGAAAAAGCTTGATGTTATGTACCTTGATGATTGTGATTTATATGTTACCTTAGAGCCTTGCGTTATGTGTATGGGCGCTATTTTAAACGCAAGATTAAAGCGTGTTTATTTCGGAGCTTATGATATAAAATACGGTGCAAGCGAGCATATTTTAAATCTTATGCACCACAAGAAAACAAACCATTATCCCGAAATTTACGGCGGAATAATGGAGAATGAATGCAGAAAGCTTCTGGAGGAATTTTTTAAGTGAAATTTATTTTATCAAACATTAATCTTGATGTTAACTATACCGATAAAGATGCAATATTTTTTGTATATGAAAAATATAAAAAATATTTAAAAGAAACATCTGCAAAAGTAGAAATATATAAAAAATCAGTTGATGCCAGAAAAAAGGATGACATCCGTTTCTGCTATTCTTTTTTAATTGAAGTAGCTTCAAAAGAGGACATCTCAAAAATCAAAAGAATTAAAAATATAAAACCATCGGAAGAAAAAAAACTTGAAATAATAAAACGCTACTGCCCTAAAAACCGCCCTGTCATAATAGGTGCCGGTCCGGCAGGGCTTTTTTGTGCCTACTTTCTTGCAAAAAACGGACTTAACCCTATAATAATTGAACGAGGCGACAAGATTGAGGACAGAAACAAAAGCATAAACAAATTCATAAATGAAAAAATTCTCGATGAAGATTCAAATATCCAATTCGGTGAAGGCGGCGCGGGTGCATTTTCAGACGGTAAGCTTATGACAAGAATTTCAGACCCTTTATGTAAAGAAATTATAGAAGCGCTATCGGTTCACAGTGGTATAAACGAGCTATCATATCAGGCGCATCCTCATATCGGTACAGATAAATTAAAAGAATGTGTAAAAAATCTTCGTGAAGAAATAATAAGCCTTGGCGGCGAATTTCATTTTAATGAAAAAATGACCGATTTTATAATAAAAAACGGGAAAATTGAGGGTGTTAAAACACAAAAAAACACCTATGCCACAAACGATCTTGTTATAGCGTGCGGCCACAGCGCAAAAGATGTTTACAAGCTTTTTTATAAATATAGTATCCCTATGGAGCAAAAAAGCTTTTCAGTAGGTGTAAGAATAGAACACAAAAGAGAAGATATAGATTTTATTCAATACAGAAATTTTGCAGGAAATAAGAATTTAGGTGCGGCTGAGTACAGTATTTTCCACCACTTGAAAAATGCTCATACGGCATACAGCTTCTGTATGTGTCCGGGCGGAACAGTTGTTGCGGCACAAAGCGAAAAAGAAACCGTTATAGTAAATGGAATGAGCGAATTTAAAAGAGCTGGAAAAAATTCAAATTCCGCAATCTGTATAAGCGTTTCTCCCGATGATTTTGGAAAAAACCTTTTTGACGGTCTTAATTTCATTGAAGAAATTGAAAAAAAAGCTTTTTTAGCAGGCGGAAAAAACTACAGAGCACCTGTTATGACAATAGGCGACTTTCTTAAAAACCCACATTTAAAATGCGATGTTTCACCGACCTATCCTCTCGGTGTTAAAGAATGTGATTTTAATGATATTTTCCCTTCATTTATAACTGAAGGATTGTATGAAGGTTTTTTGGGCTTTGAAGAAAAAATGAAAGGCTTTACTACTTGTGGCGCAATTTTAACTGCTGCCGAAACAAGAACATCTGCGCCTCTAAAAATTTGCCGTGATGAAACCTTTCAAAGTCCGACAGTTTCCGGTCTTTATCCTTGCGGAGAAGGTGCCGGAATGGCGGGCGGAATTATAAGCGCCGCAGTTGACGGTGCAAAAGCGGCGCTAAAGATTATATCAAAATGTGTCAATTCTTGATTTTAAGAATTTTGACATAAGTGAGAGAACAACACCTGTTATAATAATCTCAGGTATCATATAAGAACCGTTATAAGTAAGCGAATACCAAAGCACAGTCTGCCCTTCTGGAGCATATCCCCCCCATATAAGAATGCCCGAAAGAATATGGCAGACATATCGTAAGAAAGTTACAATAACTCCGCTTAAAGCAATTGACCAGCTTTTTTTACCGGATAAATTATAAAAAACATAAGCCAGACCAAGCACTGAAAAAGCTATAACATAGTCGAGAAGTATTACTGCAACATAGCTTATAAAATTAGCAACAGGCGGCGCATAAAAGCCCGAAATCATCTGTATAAGCGAATATACAAATCCGCTTATAAGCCCCCATTTTGTTCCGTACATTATGGAAACTGCAATTATAGGAACCATACTTGCTAAAGTGATGCTCCCCCCCTGAAGCCATGGTGCAGGTATGATTTTTGATACAAACATTAACACGACGGCAAGTGCTACCATCATTGCACTTGTCGTTAATTTTTTTGTCTTCATTCTTTTTTGATTTTACATACTTTGGTGAAAATTTAAAACAGTTATTCTTCATCCATTAGTATATAAAAATCTCCCTCCTTTTCTTTTTTCTTTAATTTTAGTTTTTCAATCGATTGAATTTCAAAAAAGCACAAAAAAAGCAGAGATTCTGTCAGCCAACTATTGACAAATTCCCTGCTTATCTTTTTTTATTCTGAATAACTTTTTATAAATTAAACAAACAAAAAGACATCGCAAAATATTTCCCTCCGTTGGCATTATCCAAATCAGGTTACGGGTCGAAGCTTTTTACTTCCTCTCAGCCTGAAAACACAAGCTCCCCTTTTTTTTGCAAGAAAATTATAACATACAAATTATTTTTTGTCAATAAAAAACAAGAAAATTGTGGAAAACTTTTTATTTTCTCCCAAAACCCTTGATATGACTGCGTTTTAAATTTGGTGTGAGAAGCGACCTAAAATGTGGTATTATAAAAACAAAAAAATAAACTATAAATTAAAAAAGAAAGGAAAAAAGGAAAATGGAAATCAAAACTATACCAAACCGTGTAACAAGATATGCTCTGACACCGCTTGACTTAAATAAAATTGATGCAATCTGCTTCCATCATACAGCAAATAGCACATGGAATGTAAAAGATGTTGAAACTTACCATGTTCTTAACAACGGATGGAACGCAATCGGATATAATTATTTTATCGAAAAAGACGGTAGCATTTACGAAGGAAGAGGTATTAACAAAGCTGCCGCCGTATCAGGACATAACAGTCATATAATCTCTATATGCTTTCAGGGAAATTTCGAAACAGAATTCCCGACTGATGCACAATATAAAGCGGCAAGGGAGCTTGTTGAACACTTAAAGACCAACATTAAATCAATCAAAGAAATCGGACTTCACAGCGATTGGAATCAAACTTTGTGTCCGGGGAAAAATTTTAATATTCAAAAAATCATCACAAAAGAGCTTACAACAGTTAATGATATTGTGTGGGCATTAAATGAACTCGGAATAATCACAAACAAAGACCTGTGGCTTAAAAAGCTTGAAAATGATGTAAACGCATATCATCTTGCAAGAAAATGTTTAAACAAAATAAGGGGGATTTTATAATGGAAAATACGCAAAGCATCGAAATGCTTCAAAATTTATTTACAGAATTTACAATTAATTACAGCTTTCTTCTTCCGACACTTGGAATATTTATTTTGATTGATTTTATAACAGGAATTTTAAAGGCGTACAAAAAAAATGAAGTTCTTTCTTCAAAGCTACGAGACGGCGGTTTTAAAAAATGCGGGATAGTTCTTGTATGTTTTATAGGGTTTGCACTTTCGCATCTGTTTTATGATGAAAAGCATATAATATCAAACAGCGTTCATTGTTATTACATATACACAGAGCTTATCTCAATCATAGAAAACCTTGATACACTCGGCATATCATTGCCGCCTTTTATAAAAAAAATCTTAAAAAACCAAATTTGAAATGACACAAAAAAGAGGCAGTTTTTTTAAAATATCTGTCTCTTTTTTAAAATAAATTAGGGATAAAAACGAAAAAACCATTGACAAACAAAAAATATTCTGCTATAATACAGTAGTTGCAGGAAAAAACTGCAATAAATATAAAAAGTGCGCCTTTACCTCAGCTGGATAGAGGACTCGGCTACGAACCGAGGCGTC
>CAZZPN010000111.1:0-4640 GCA_964655495.1 uncultured Oscillospiraceae bacterium | reverse complement strand
TTATGAGTTTTTCGAAAACTTTTGAAAAAATAAATATACTTGGAGTAAATATCGCAAATCTTACAAAAAAAGAAGCGGTAGATATCATTTTAAACCGGATTAAAGAAAAAAAGACAACCACCGTCTTTACACCCAACTCGGAAATAATAGAGAATTTCAGAAAAGACGAGAAGCTTGTTTCACTTCTTAACAGTGCCGATATTTTGACGGCAGACGGTGCCGGAGTTGTCTTAGGCGCTAAAATTTTAAAAACTCCCTTAAAAGAAAGGTGTGCCGGCTTTGATGTTGCGTCAGCACTTCTGAAAAAAGGTGCAGAAAACGGGATAAGCTTTTACTTTTTTGGCTCAAAAGAAGAAATAGGACTAAAAGCAAAAAAAAATCTTGAAAAAAAATATCCCGATATAAAAATAGTTGGCACTCACAGTGGATATTTTGACAAAAGCGAAGATATTGCATCAATAATAAACGAAAAAAATCCCGATGTTGTTTTTGTTTGCCTCGGCGCTCCGAAACAAGAAAAATGGATTTGTGAAAACAAAAACAAGCTTGAAGGAAAAATTCTTATGGGGCTTGGCGGAAGCCTTGATGTTTTTGCAGGCGAAGTAAAAAGGGCTCCCGATATTTTTATAAAGCTTAACTTAGAATGGTTTTACAGACTTATAAAACAACCCTCACGCTTTATAAGGATGCTGGCATTGCCGAGATTTTTAATATCAGTTATAAAAGAAAAGTTTAAGAGAGGTAACAAATAATGTTAAAAGTTAATCTTATAGCACATACACCCGAGCCGGAAAAAATTGTAGCTGCTGCTGCGAAAATGTGTTACTCAAACAGTGGCGCTGAAAAAATAATGGATGGCCTGACAGAAGAAAAAACAACTAAATTTCTTGAATACTTAACCTCACTCGGTCATGAAAGTCCGCTTGAGCATATAGTTTTTACATTCAGCGTTGAGGGCGTTTCAAGAGCGCTTCTTGCACAGCTTACACGGCACAGAATTGCTTCATACAGCGTAAAATCTCAGAGATATGTCGAGGAAGGCCACTTTGAATTTATAACACCGCCGGAAATTGAAAAAAACGAAGAAGCACTCCTTATGTACCAAAAGACGATGGACTCAATACTTGAGGCGTATAACACTTTAGCAGATATGCTTTATAAAGAACATGTTAAAACGATGGATGAAAAAAGTGCACGCAAAAAAGCTATCGAGGATGCAAGATTTGTTCTTCCGAATGCCTGCGAAACAAAGCTTATTATGACATTTAATGCAAGAAGCTTACTTAATTTCTTTTCGGAGCGCTGCTGTGAAAGGGCTCAATGGGAAATAAGAGAGCTTGCGACCGAAATACTCAAGCTTGTAAAAAAAGAAGCTCCCGTTATTTTTAAGAATGCAGGTCCGAAGTGCGTTCGTGGCGCTTGTCCTGAAGGGGCTATGTCATGCGGAAAGAGAAACGAAAAGAAAAAATTGTTCTTAGAAATGTAATTTTTTGATTTCTATTGACTTTTAGCGTTTTTTTTGGTAAGATTTATATTAAAGCTTTTTATATATAAATGAAAGCAGTTTTAAAATATTACGAAAGGCAGGATTATTCCTATGCAGAATTTATTTTCATTGACAGCTTATGCAGAAGGCGCTGCAGCGGCAGCTCCGGACCAGACTGCAGCTCTTATCAGTTCTTTTTTACCACTTGTTCTTATGATTGTTATTTTCTATTTCCTTATCATAAGACCACAGAAAAAAAGAGATAAGCAATTCCGTGAAATGCTTGCAGCCATTCAACCCGGCGACAATGTTGTTATGTCAAGCGGAATTGAAGGAAAAGTTATAACTGTAAAAGAAGACTCTATCACAATCGAAACAGGTGCTGACAGAGTTAAGCTTACTTACAAAAAGTGGGCAGTAAAGGAAGTTACAACACAGAAAGCATAATTTAAAATCTCCGATAATATAATTGTACAAAAAAGTATAAATATGTTATCGGAGATGAATTAAATTGAACGAACAAACAAAAAAGAAAAACACAGGCGCAGGTACAATCGTAAAAGCAGTAATAACAGGGATTTTAATATTTTTTATTCTGGTGCTGTTATTTGCGTTTGTGTTTTCGTCATTTATGTTAAAAAGCTCCTATATCCCGACAGTTTTTTATATCATTATGTTTCTGTGTGCCTTTATAACCGGTGTAAAATCATCTGCATCACACAAAGACAAAGGATATTTAAGGGGACTTATAGGCGGAGCTGTTTATGTAGGTGTTCTTTTGGTTATATTTATTGCACTAAAAAAACCGTTTACGGCTAAAACCTACATAACATCTTTAATAGCGCTTCTTATTTCTTCGACAGGCGGAGTAGTAGGAATCAATGCAAAATAATTGTTGTATTTATAAGTAAGAAGCTTTCCGCAAAATGCTTATTGAAAATTTTTTTGACGGAAGTGATTTTGTTCACTTCCGTTTTTTAGGATGATAGTATGATTTTAGGAATTTACGGAAAAACGGGAAGCGGAAAAGCACCGTTGCCGCTTATCTTGAAAAAAAAGGATTCTATATAATAGATTGCGATAAAATAGGGCACGATATATTAAAACACGGTGAAACCGGTTACGATAAGGTAGTGTCTGCTTTTGGCGAGGGATTTTTTCTGGAGAATATGGAAATCGACAGAAAAAAGCTCGGTGCATATCTTTTTTCTAATAAGGATCAGCTTGAAATTTTAAACAGTATTTCATTTCCTCTTATCGAAAAAAAAGTAAAAGAAGAAATTGAAAAAAACAAAGAGAAAAATATACTGATTGACGGTGCGCATCTTTATAAAACCGATATCATAAATATGTGCGATGCACTTATTCTTATAAAAACAAATAAATCAGTAGAAAGAATCACAAAAAGAGACAACATTTCTGAAGCGGCGGCACTAAACAGACTGAGTACACAGGAAAATTATGAAAAATGCGATTATGTTATAATAAATAATACTTCTGTTGAGGAATTATATATATGTATAGACAAAATAATCCAGGAAGAAGAAAGGAAATAACAATGAAAGAAAATTTGTTTACAAAAAATGGAGAAAGCTACAAAAAAGAGGCATTCTCTTTCTGCGAAGGCTATAAAAGCTTCTTATCATATGCAAAAACAGAACGACTTTGTGCAGATTACTTTAAAGAAAAAGCAAAAAAGAACGGCTTTATTAATATAGAAGAAAAAACCTCTTTTAAAAAAGGGGACAAGGTATATTATATCAACAATCAGAGAAGTGCAATTTTTGCTGTAATCGGTGAAGAACCGCTTGAAAACGGAATAAATCTTATAGCTTCACACATAGACTCCCCGAGACTTGATTTAAAGCCTTCATCCATAACTGAAGATACTACCTTCGCATATTTCAGAACACATTATTACGGCGGAATCAAGAAATATCAGTGGGTTGCACTTCCTTTGGCAATATACGGAGTAGTTATTAAAAAGGACGGTACAAAAGTTTCCGTTAGCATAGGTGATAACGAAAATGATCCTGTATTTATGATTTCGGATATACTTCCGCATCTTGCTTCAAAGCAGATGGGACTAAAAATGAGTGAAGGAATCACCGGAGAAAAGCTTATGGTTATCGCAGGAAGCGACGAGGCTGACTGTGATAAGGACAAGCTGAAAACAAATCTCCTTAACATTCTCAAAGAAAAATACGATATTGAAGAAGAGGACTTGTATTCTGCTGAACTCCAGGTTGTTCCGGCAGGTGCGGCGAAAGACCTCGGCTTTGACAGAAGTCTTGTCGCAGGCTACGGTCATGATGACAGAGTATGTGCATATCCGTCGTTTGAAGCGCTTTTAAAAACCCAAAATCCAAAGCGTACTGCTGTTATTCTTCTTGCTGACAGAGAAGAAGTAGGAAGCATGGGCAACAGCGGAATGCAGTCAACATTTCTCCAATATTTCTTAGAGGAAATAGAACCGGGCGTAAGATTGAACAAGCTTTTTAAAAACACATTTTGTCTTTCATCTGATGTTGCAGCTGCGTTTGATCCTGTATATCCGGAGGTTTACGAAAAACAAAATTCATCAATATGCGGATGCGGACTTTCGCTTCTCAAATACACAGGCTCAAGAGGAAAAAGTGGCTCATCTGAAGCAAGTGCTGAGTTTATTGCATACCTTAGAAATATATTTGATAAAGACGGAGTTGCTTATCAGTTTGCCGAGCTTGGAAAGGTTGACGAAGGCGGCGGCGGGACTGTGGCGCAGTATATCGCAAACTTAGGCGCACAGGTTATTGATGCAGGTGTAGGACTTTTATCTATGCACGCACCGTTTGAAATTGCTCACAAAGCCGATATATACGAAACATACAAAGCATATATCTCATTCTTCGGAAACTAAAACGAAAGGGAAAAACTATGGAATTTAACACAAAATCTGCTTTCGTGGCACTTGTCGGAAGACCTAATACGGGAAAATCCACATTATTAAATGCAATAATGGGCGAAAAGATTGCGATAGTATCGCACAAGCCACAGACAACAAGAAACAACAAAAGAGGCATATATACAAAAGATAATTATCAGATTGTATTTAACGATACACCGGGTATCCACAAGCCAAATAATGTGCTATCACAGGAAATGGTTGCTGCAG
>CAZZPN010000110.1:0-4646 GCA_964655495.1 uncultured Oscillospiraceae bacterium | reverse complement strand
TAAAGCTCGATATTTGTGCCACCCATAGCGCCGTCCTTTGAAATATCTGTGCAGATAACGGTTTTCACATTTATTTCTTCAAGCTTCTTAAAAAAGTCGTTATATTTTTCGTCGCTTTTTTCCATCCAGCCGTGAATTGCGACATATCCGTCAGCAATATCCACGCCCACTGCGATTTTATCACCGTATTTTTCTACCATTTTCTTTAAGAAATCAAAATCCTTAACGGCGATTGTTCCCAATATTACTCTGTAAACACCAATATCAATATATTTTTTAATGATTTCTTCATTTCTTATTCCGCCGCCAATCTCAACCTTTAAGGATGTGTTTTTCACAATTTCTTCCACACATTCCATATTGGGATTGTTGCCGTCCTTTGCGCCGTCAAGGTCAACGACATGTAAGAATTCGCTTCCTTTTTCTTCAAATTCTTTTGCAATTTTAAGAGGATTGTCGCCATATACGGTCATTTTATCATAGTCGCCTTTAAAAAGACGAACTACCTTTTTATCTCTTAAATCTATCGCAGGAAATATATTCATCACTTTACCTCTTTTTTTTATTCTTTACAACTCACAAAAACCTTCTTTTTGATTCTGCAAACTATGGTGCTTGTTAAACTTTCTTGGTTAATCCGCTACTTTATAGCTCACAAAAACCTTTTAGGATTTTCATTCCAACATCTCCGCTTTTTTCGGGGTGGAACTGTGTTCCGTAAACATTTTCAAATTCAACTGAAGCGGTGAGCTTTGCACCGTAGTCTGTTGTAGCGGAAACTGAAGTCTCACAATCCGTTCCGAAATATGAATGAACGAAATAAACAAAATCGTTTTCATTTATATATTTATATATTTTGCTTTTTTCTTTATCTTTCGGGAACTGAAGGCTGTTCCAGCCGATATGCGGAATTTTATAATTTGGGGGAACAACGCCTTCCATACTTACGACACTGCCTTTTATAAAGCCAAGTCCTTCGTGTTCTCCGTATTCAAAGCTTTTTTCAAAAAGAAGCTGCATACCGAGGCAAATTCCAAGTAAAGGCTTATTTTTTTCCGAGACCTCTTTTTTTACAATGTCCCACATTCCGCTTGATTTTAGCTTTTCAGCCGCATCACCAAACGCACCGACACCGGGCAGAATAATCTTATCGGCTTTTTCTATTATATTTTTGTCAGATGTAAGTATTGCTTCAGCACCGATGTATTTAAGCGAGCTTATGAGGGAAAATATATTCCCGACACCGTAATCTATTATTGCAATCATTTTTTTTGATTCTGCAAACTGTAATACTTATCAAACTTCGTGCTTCGGTCCGTAAGTTTTTTACAGTTCTTTACCTTTCTTTTTTGTTATAAGTGTTTATTAAATAACTCCCTTTGTTGACGGAATTATATCCTTATACTTTTCGTTTATTGTTGTTGCGTTACCCAAAACTCTTGCAAGGGCTTTGAAAATTCCTTCTGCAATATGGTGGCTGTTTTCGCCTGCAAGTTTCTTTATGTGGAGAGTGATTTTTGCATTTCTTACGAAAGCAAGGAGAAATTCCTTTACAAGCTCGGTATCAAATGTACCGATTTTTTCTGAAGGAAAATCAGCATCAAAGCCAAGATAGTCTCTTCCCGAAATATCAACTGCACACATAATGAGAGCCTCGTCCATTGGAAGCAAAATATCCTCGTATCTTCTTATTCCTTTCATATCACCAAGAGCATCGTAAAAAGCTTTTCCCAAGACTATTCCGATATCCTCAATAGAGTGGTGATAGTCAACATAGTGGTCTCCGTCGCATTTTACATTAAGGTCAAAACCGCTGTGGCGTGAAAAAAGTGTAAGCATATGGTCTAAAAAGCCGCAGCCTGTATCAATTTCGCTTTTTCCTATTCCGTCGATATTAAGTGAAAGTACAATGCTTGTTTCATTTGTTTTTCTTTCGATTTTTGAAGTTCTCATTTGTTTACAATCTCCTTTAAACATAAAATTAATTCTTCTATTTCGTTTTTGCTTCCGATTGTTATTCTGTTAAAGTCTTTTATTTTTTCATTTTTAAAGTGGCGTACAAGTATGCCTTTTTCTCTTAATTTAAGATATATTTCTTCGCCGCCCAGAGTTTTATGCTTTGCAAAAAGAAAGTTCGTTTTTGAATCGGTAACAAAAAATCCCATATTTTTAAGATTTTCTTTTAAGTATTCTCTTGTATCAATTATCTTTTTGCAGTTTTCATCGAAGTAGCTTTGTGATTTTATTGCCGCAACGCCCATTTTTTGAGTGAGTGTGTTTATATTATACGGGTTTGTGGAATATTTGATTTTCTCCAAATCATCAATTATTTCTTTGTTCCCAATCGCATAACCAAGTCTTGCACCGGCTAAAGAGCGTGATTTTGAAAATGTCTGCACAACAAGAAGATTATCATATTTTTTTGTAAGCGGAATTGCACTCTCGCCACCGAAATCCACATAAGCTTCATCTATAACAACAATGTTATCGGGATTTGATTTTACTATTTTTTCAATATCACATACGGGAATATAAAGCCCTGTCGGAGCGTTCGGATTTGCTATAACTATGTTTTTTTCTATATTTATGTAGTCATTTATATCAATGGAAAAATCGTCTTTTAACGGAATTTTTTCATATTTTATTCCGTAAAGCTCACAAAAAACTTCATAAAAGCCGTAGCTTATTTCAGGAAATACAACACCTTTTTCTCCCTCACAAAATGCCATAAAGAAGAAATTCAAGCTTTCGTCTGAGCCGTTTGACATAAAGACATTTTCTTCACCCACATTGTAAAGCGAAGAAACGGCTTTTTTTAGCTCGCTGCTTTTCGGGTCGCAGTAGAGCTTTAAATCTTTTATTTCGTTTTCCTTTACTATATTTATCACTTCATTTGATGGGGGATAGGGTGATTCGTTTGTGTTAAGCTTTATATATTTTTTGTCCTTTGGCTGTTCACCCGGAACATAAGCCTCAAAGCTTTTTAAGCTTTCATTTAAAAATCTGCTCATTTTTTATTCTTCTCCTTCAAAGCGTATAACTGCCGACTTTCCGTGTGCCTGAAGTCCTTCCTTGTCTGCAAAATATTTTATTTTGCCGGCAACCTTTTTCAAGGCTTCTTCAGAGTAGTATGAAAAAGAAGATTTTTTAATAAAATCGTCAACACCAAGAGGACTTGAAAATTTCGCAGTTCCGCTTGTGGGAAGCGTATGGTTAGGGCCTGCAAGGTAGTCTCCCAATGCTTCGGGACAATATCTTCCCAAAAAAATCGAGCCTGCATTTTTGATGAGTGGAAGATAAGAAAAAGGCTCATCCACACATACCTCTAAATGCTCGGGTGCGATTTCGTTTGAAATTTCTATTGCTTTTTCTATTGATTCTGCAATTATTATTTTGCCGTTGTTATCAATTGATGTACGGGCGATTTCTTCTCTTTTTAGTAACGGGATTTGTTTTTCAAGCTCGTCGGATACTTCTTTTGCGAAATTTTCTGATGTAGTAATCAAAATTGCAGTTGCCATTTTGTCGTGTTCTGCCTGAGAAAGAAGGTCAGCCGCAACATTCTTTGCTTTTGTTTTATCATCAGAAATTATAAGTATTTCGCTCGGTCCTGCAATCATATCAATATTAACTGCGCCGAAAACCTGTTTTTTTGCTTCAGCAACAAACGCATTACCCGGACCTACTATTTTATCAACTTTTTTAATACTCTCTGTTCCGTAAGCAAGTGCCGCTATTGCCTGAGCACCGCCTACCTTATAAATTTTATCTGCACCTGCAATACGCGCGGCAGCTAAAATAACGGGATTTATTTTTCCGTCTTTTTTAGGGGGAGTAACCATAGTTATTTCTTTTACTCCTGCGATTTTTGCAGGAATAACATTCATAAGAACTGTTGACGGATATGCGGCAGTACCACCCGGAACATATACACCCGCACGCTCAATAGGGGTTATTTTCTGCCCTAAAACTATTCCGTCATCTTTTTTTATCTCAAAGCCTTCTCTTTTTTGTTTTTCGTGGAAAGCATAGATATTTTTCTTTGCAAGCTGAAGAACTTCAATAAATTCTTCGTCAACTGAGCTGTAAGCTTCTTCGATTTCTTCTTCCGTTACAAGAAGGCTGTCGAGTGTTACCTTGTCAAACTTCTCACTGTATTCTTTTAATGCCTTATCGCCGTTTTTTCTTACATTATATATAATGTCGGAAACTATATTTCCGATATCTGTTTTTAATTCTTCTTTTCTGTCTATAATTTCTTCTGCGGTGAGCGAAGATGAATTTATAATTTTAATCATTTTTTCTTTTCCCCGATACTTTTTTTGATTTTATCAGCCATAACGGTGATTTCTTCGTTTTTGAATTTGAAGCTTGATTTATTTGCGATAAATCTTGCGCTTATGTCTATAATTTCTTCTTTCACTTCAAGGTCGTTTTCCTTTAAGGTGGTGCCTGTTTCGACAATATCGACTATAACATCGGACAACCCAAGAATCGGCGCAAGCTCTATTGAACCGTTAAGCTTTATTATTTCGATTTCTCTTCCTTTTTTATGGTAGTAGTCTTTTGCTATGTTTTCAAATTTCGTAGCGATACGGAGCGTTTTCTCAGAATTTATTCTTTCGTTTTTCTTTCCCGCAACGCAT
>CAZZPN010000109.1:0-4687 GCA_964655495.1 uncultured Oscillospiraceae bacterium | reverse complement strand
TTTAACTCTTGTTTTTGTTGTTGCAATAGCTGTAATGAAATTTGACTACGGCCCAATGAAATTGCACGAAAAAAATGCAATTGAAAACGGAGACCTCTATACATCAGGAGAGAAAAACGAAGTTCCCGAAGAAGCACCTTCTTCAAAAGGAAAGGTTATTGACCTTGTTCTTCCTGTTATTGTACTTATAATTGTTTGCGTAATTGCACTTGTTTATGTAGGCGGTTTCTTTGGTGTTGATATCTGGGGCGGTACAGATTGTGCAGGCGACTTTATAGGTTCATTTGCCAACACAGATGCAACTGTTGGTCTTCCTTGGGGTGGACTTATTGCTCTTGTGTTTACAATCATTTATCTTGCTATAAGAAAAGTTGTTTCTTTCAAAGAAGCTATGGATTGTGTTCCTAAGGGCTTTGTTGCTATGGTTCCTGCAATTCTTATCCTTACATTTGCAACTTCTCTTAAAAATATGACAGGACTTTTAGGTGCTGATGTATTTGTTGAAGGTCTTATGAAAGGTGCTGCTGCCGGTCTTGCTAATTTCCTTCCTGCAGTTATTTTCCTTGTTGCTTGTCTCCTTTCATTTGCAACAGGAACATCATGGGGAACATTCGGAATTCTTATTCCAATCGTAACAGCTATGTTTGCTCCGACAGATCCACTTTATATAATCGGTATGTCAGCTTGTCTTGCAGGTGCTGTATGCGGAGATCACTGTTCACCTATTTCGGATACAACAATTATGTCATCTGCAGGCGGTCAGTGTAATCACATTAACCATGTTTCAACACAGCTTCCTTATGCTATGACAGTTGCTGCAGTTTCATTTGTTTCATATGTTATTGCAGGTTTTGTTCAGACAGCATATATTGCACTTCCAATCGCAGTTATACTTATGATTGCAACATTATTTGTAATAAAGGCAGCTACAAAAAAAGAAGCTTAAAAATTAAAATCCGAAAATAAAAAAATGGGGACTTTGTCCTCATTTTTTTATTTTATACATAGAATATACTATGTGGATAAACAGGTATGAAAAATCATATCATAAAAAGATGAAAAATGTGTTTTTATGATGATTTCTATTGACTTGAAAGCCATTTTTTGTTATAATATAATGTATGAATTTTTAGAATACTTCATGGGGAACTGATATTATGTTTGATATGGAATTTAATAAAACAGATAAAACATTACTCGGAATTGATGTAGGCTCAACAACAGTTAAGGTTATCGTTGTTAAAGATGGGAAAATTGTTTTTTCCTGCTATGAAAGACATTTTTCTCAGGTGTATGAGAAGACACTTGAAGTTTTAGATAAACTAAAAGACGAGATTATGTGCGATGACATCTGCATAGCTATTTCCGGTTCAGCAGGACTTGGTATGGCAAACGAAGCAGGAATACCATTTGTTCAGGAGGTTTTTGCTACAAGCGAAACTATAAAAACCTTTGCTCCCGAAACTGATGTTGTTATTGAGCTTGGGGGAGAGGATGCAAAAGTAATCTTTTTTAAGGGTGTAACCGATGAGCGTATGAACGGAAGCTGTGCAGGCGGAACAGGTGCATTTATTGACCAGATGGCTACACTTCTTGACCTTGATGCAGATACTCTTGATAAATTAAGCCTTGAATATGAAAAAATATATCCGATAGCATCAAGATGCGGTGTTTTTGCAAAATCAGATATTCAGCCTCTTATAAATGACGGTGCAAAAAAAGAAGATATTGCGGCAAGTATTTATCAGGCAGTTGTAAATCAGACCATAACCGGACTTGCACAAGGCTATGAAATTACAGGAAATGTTATGTTTTTAGGCGGTCCACTTTTTTATTGTGAAGGCTTAAGACAGCGTTTTAAGGAAACTTTAAACCTTGATGATGAACACGCAAAATTCCCGCCTTATGCAAGATACTGTGTTGCGATAGGAACAGCCATTTACAGCATTAAGGCAAATAAAACATTCTCATATTCAGAAATTATTGAAAATATAAAAAATGCGAAAAACACAAAAAAAGTCTCAAAAGCTGCTGACCCGCTTTTTAATTCACAGAACGAATATGATGAATTTTTAAAAAGGCATAATAGCAGCTCTGTTGAAATATGCAATCCCGAAGATTACGAGGGGAAAGCTTATATAGGTATCGACTGCGGAAGTACCACTACAAAGCTTGTAGCTATAACTGAAGATAACAGAATTTTATACAGTTTTTACAGTTCAAATAAAGGTAATCCTCTTACCATCGTAAAGGAGCAGCTCGAAACTTTATACGATTTATTCAGAGACAGAATAAAGATAGCATCTGCTGCAGTTACGGGATATGGTGAGGATTTAATAAAAAATGCTTTTCAGCTTGACTTTGGTTTAGTAGAAACCATGGCACATTTTCGTGCTGCAAAATACTTTAATCCTGATGTTGATTTTATAATTGATATAGGCGGTCAGGATATGAAATGTTTTAAAATAAGAAACAATTCCATTGATTCAATTATGTTAAACGAGGCTTGTTCTTCAGGCTGTGGCTCTTTTATTGAAACATTTGCTCGCTCTATGGGATATGAGACAGAAGAATTTGCTAAACTCGGACTTTTTGCTAAAGCTCCCGTTGAGCTTGGCTCCCGTTGTACAGTTTTTATGAATTCCTCTGTAAAACAGTCGCAGAAAGACGGTGCTGATGTAACAGATATTTCAGCAGGACTTTCTATGAGTGTTGTAAAAAATGCAATATATAAGGTTATAAGAGCAAACAATCCTGATGAGTTAGGAAAAAATATTGTTGTTCAGGGCGGTACATTTTTAAATGATGCAGTTTTAAGAAGCTTTGAAATTGAAATCGGAAGAAATGTAACAAGACCTGCCATAGCAGGACTTATGGGAGCGTTTGGAGCAGCTTTGTATTCAAAGAAAAATAAAAACGAACACTCATCAATTATGACATATGAAATGCTTCGTGATTTTACCCATGTTGCAAAAGCGATAAACTGTAACGGCTGTCCGAATCATTGTAACCTGACTGTTAATATTTTTAATAATTCGCATAAGTACATTTCGGGAAACAAGTGTGAAAAACCCATAACAGATATAAAAAAGACCTCGGATGAATATAATTTGTACGAATATAAAAGAAAAAAACTTTTTGCACTTTCGGAGAGTGAAGGCAAAAAAATAATCGGACTTCCTCTTTCACTTGGAATGTATGAGCTTGTTTATATGTGGAAGGAAATTTTTGAAAAGTTAGGTTTTGGTGTTGTTGTTACTCCTGTTTCCGACAGAGAAGTTTATTTAAAAGGACAGAATACCATTCCTTCTGATACTGTTTGTTATCCTGCAAAGCTTATGCACGGACATATAAAGAATTTGCTTGAGAAGAATGTTGACGCAATTTTTTATCCGAGCCTTACATATAACATAAACGAAAAACACGGAGATAATCATTACAACTGTCCTGTTGTAGCATACTATTCCGAGCTTCTTTATGCAAATATGCACGAGCTTTCAAATACAAAATTCTTGTATCCTTATCTCAATATAAATTCAAAAAAAGAGCTTTCAAAAGAGCTTTATGCTATGCTTAAAAAAGAATTTTGTGATATGAACTTTTCGAAAAAGCAAGTTTTTGAAGCTGTTGAAGCCGGTATGCAAAAAAATATTGAATATATTGAAGATATCAGAAAAGAAGGACAAAGAATAATAGAATATGCCAGAGAAAACGGTAAAAAAATTCTTATCCTTGCAGGCAGACCTTATCATGTTGACAGCGAAATATGCCACAGTATAGATAAGCTTGCTTGTTCACTTGGTTTTGTTGTTGTTACTGAAGACAGCGTGAGTGAAAAATCAGTTGCCCCGTCTTTAGAAGTATTAAATCAATGGACATATCACACAAGACTTTATAATGCTGCACAGTTTGCTTGTGAAAACGAAGATTGTCAGCTTGTACAGCTTGTTTCGTTCGGATGTGGTATTGATGCAATAACAACTGACGAAGTACGAAGAATATTAGAAAAAGACAATAAGCTTTATACACAGCTCAAAATTGATGAAATCAACAATCTCGGAACTGTTAAAATACGCCTTAGAAGCTTACTTGCTGCGCTTGATAATTAATTTTGGAGGAAATTTATGAACTATCCTATTTTTACAGAAGAAATGAGAAAAGAATATACTATACTTGTACCGACGATGCTTCCTGTTCATTTTTCTCTCATTATCAATATGATGAATGCAAACGGTTATAATGCAGTTCTCTTAAAAAACAAAGGGAAAAATATTATTGACAACGGACTTAAATATGTTCATAATGACACTTGTTATCCTGCTCAGGTTGTTATCGGACAGCTTATTGATGCTATTGAAAGCGGAGAATATGATAAAAACAAAATTGCACTTCTTATAACACAAACAGGTGGCGGCTGCCGTGCTTCAAATTATATTCATCTCTTAAGAAAAGCACTCCAGAAAGCCGGATATGATTATATTCCTGTTATTTCTCTTAATTTTTCAGGTCTTGAAAGTGAACATACGGGCTTTAAAGTAACAGTTCCTCTGTTTTTAAAGATGTTTTACAGTATTCTTATCGGCGATTTGCTGATGTGTCTTAAAAATCAATGTTTACCATATGTTGAAGACAAGAACAGCTGTAATCTTCTCTAAGAAAAATGGATTAATAAAGCATCGGAAGTTTT
>CAZZPN010000108.1:0-4692 GCA_964655495.1 uncultured Oscillospiraceae bacterium | reverse complement strand
AATATGTGAAAAACACAAATTCATGCTCAATGTGTAAAAGAATGATTATAAATGCAGGGATAGAAAATGTTGTTGTAAGAAACACAAAAGATGAATACACTGTTATTCAGGTAAGAGATTGGGTATATAATGATGATACTTTAGGAAGTTCATCATATTAATATATAAAAACATAAAAATCGAAAGGAAATGGAACATGAGTAATTTGACAGTTGATTTTTCAAAGCTGAAAGGATTTGTTGCAGAAGAAGAATTTTCAAAGATGGCACATCTTACAAAAGCTGCAGCAGATATCTTAGAAAAAAGAGAAGGTGCAGGTAACGACTTTTTAGGATGGATGGATTTACCTGTAAATTATGATAAAGACGAATTTAAAAGAATTAAGGAAGCCGCAAAGAAAATAAAATCTCATTCTGATGCGCTTATTACAATAGGAATAGGCGGTTCATATTTGGGAGCAAGAGCTGCGATTGAATTTTTAAACGGCCCTCTTTATAACTTCATAAACGGCGAATTTCCGCAGGTTTTCTTTGCAGGTAATTCAATAAGCCCTGAGTATCATAATGACCTTATAAAATTAATGGAAGAAAAAGATTTTTCTATTAATGTTATCTCAAAGTCGGGTACAACAACTGAGCCGGCGTTGGCGTTCAGAATTTTCAAGGAAATTATTGAGAAAAAATATGGTAAGGAAGGCGCGAAAGACAGAATTTTCGTAACAACAGATAAAGCAAAAGGAACACTTCTTGAGCTTAGTAAAAAAGAAGGCTATGAAACATTTGTTGTTCCTGATGATGTTGGCGGAAGATTCAGCGTTTTAACCGCAGTAGGACTTCTTCCGATTGCGTGTGCAGGCGCAGATATAGATAAGCTTATGGAAGGTGCTAAAAAAGCAAGAGAAGACTTTAAGTCAACAGATGCCCAAGAAAACGGATGCCTTAAATATGCTGCTGCAAGAAACATTCTTTTAAGAAAAGGAAAAGCTACTGAAATACTCGTTTCTTATGAGCCTTCAATGGTTATGCTCACAGAATGGTACAAACAGCTCTTTGGAGAAAGCGAAGGGAAAGATAAAAAAGGTATTTTTCCGGCTTCTCTTAACTTCTCAACAGACCTTCACTCTTTAGGTCAGTTTGTTCAGGAAGGCAGTGCAAACCATTTTGAAACCCTTATAAATGTAAATACACCAAATTCGGATATCACCATTTCTGAAGACGAAGTAAATGCAGACGGTCTTAATTTCTTAGCAGGAAAAACTGTTGATTATGTTAATAAACAGGCATCTTTGGGAACAATTATGGCGCACTATGACGGTGGAGTTCCGAATATCGTTATCAATATAGATAAAAAAGACGAATTTAATCTCGGATATTTATTCTATTTCTTTGAAAAAGCTTGTGCTTATTCAGGATATATGCTCGGAGTAAATCCGTTTGACCAGCCGGGTGTTGAGTTCTATAAGAAAAATATGTTCGCACTTTTAGGAAAAAAAGGCTACGAAGATTTAAGAGAAACACTCCTTAAAAGAATTAACGAAAATTAATTTTGTAATAAATAAAGCAAGTAAAATAAAAAATAAAATGTTATAAATAACTATTGATTTTTTTTGAATTATATGTTATAATGTAACAAAGGAATAAATAAGAAAGGGTTTCGGGAGCGTTTCCCGGAATAGCGGTAATTTATTATGATCAGAGTTCTTATCGGACCAAAAGGAACAGGAAAAACAAAAACATTGATTTCATGGGTTGAAGAAGCTAACCAGCAGGAGCATGGCCATGTTGTTTGTATCGCTAAGGATGACAGATATAATTACAGCGTACCCCATGATGTAAGATTGATTAATACAAAAGAATTTGTTCTTAACAGTCCTAAAATGATGTACGGATTTTTGTGCGGTGTTATCTCAATGAACTTTGATGTTACACATATCTTTATCGACAGCTTGTCAACAATTATGAAATCATCTGTTGCAGAAGTTGATAATGTTATTCCGTATCTTGAAACATTGTCAGAAGATTTCAACATAAGCTTTACTCTCTTACTTAGTGGAGAAGAAGCAGAAGCTTTAGAGCTTACTAAAAAATACATTGTAAAATAATTGATTTTACCTACCGAAAGGAAGCCTTTTTGGCTTCCTTTTTTGGTTTTATAAAATCGTTTAATCTTTCTTTAAATTTCCTTTATTTTGTTGATTTTTCATAAAATATATGTTATAATAACCTTGCCTGTAATTAATTAAGTAAAAATTGATATAATTAAAAAATTTTGATTATTTTTTGTTCATGATTTAACATGAGCCTAGAATTATTTGCAAGGCAAAACTTGAAGACCAAAATATATAAAAATGCAAAGAAAGAGGTGCTTATGAAATGAATCCTTTTGGAAACGACTTGCCGGCTCTTCTTGAGCCTGTCGATTGTGCGGTGATTGATACGCATACAAATGCACAAAATGAGTTTATTGAAAGAATCAATACTTACGGAACGGAAAATGCACTCAGCTGGCTGAGAACAGCAAAGAATAATACGGAGCTTTTATACCCGTCTGTGCTGAAATTCGCTTGGGAAGACAGGTCTTGCCCTGAGTATATATTTGAAATTTCCACAAACGAAGACTTTTCTGATGCGTTTATAAAAAAATGTGATGTGCCAATGTGTGAAATGACAAATTTTGAAATTGGTAAAAAGTATTTTTGGAGAGTGAACGGCGGGAAAGCAAATACGTTTTTTACAAAAGACAACTATATCCGTTTTATCAATATTGATGGGGTTTTGAATGTTCGTGATTTAGGCGCAAACAAGATAAAACAAGGGCTGGTTTACAGAGGAAGTGCTCTTGATGGGTGTTATAAAATTACATCAAAGGGTAAAGCGGTTTTTAAAAATGAACTAAAAATAAAAACAGAAATTGATTTGCGTGCTGAAACTGATGAAAAAGATTTTTCTGTAGCAGGCGACGGCGTTTCTTTCAAGCGGTTGCCATACAGACCATATATGGAGGTTTTCGAAACAGAGCATAAAATAGAAATTTGTAAGATAATGGAAGTGCTTTCTGATAGAGAAAATTATCCGGTATACATTCACTGTTTAAGGGGAGCAGACCGCACAGGAATGATTGCTATGTTTTTAAGAGCATTGGCCGGAGAGAGCGACGAATCAATTCATTTGGATTATGAGATGACAGCGCTCGCCACTTACACAGAAGGAATGGCTGATGAAGGATATGGTATCAGAAATAGAAACAGCGATTATTATACAGAATTTCTTAATGAACTTGCTGCATATGCGCCGACAGGAACGTTGTCTGAAAAAGTAAAAGCTTTTTTGCTTGATTGCGGAGTAACGAATGAATGCATAAAAAAGATAATTGATATTATAATTAATTAGCTTGTAATGTTTGAGATGTAAGGGATAAAATGTAGGGGCAATTCACGAATTGTCCGCGGGACATTAATGAATTCACCCTACAAAATTTTTGTCCCCGACTTGACAAAATTATATAAGAAGAAAAATAGGAGTGATAATAACAATATGACAACGTTGATTTTAATAAGACATGGGGAAAGCGAAGCAAACCGACAAGGAATTTTTGCCGGTCATATTGACCCTGATTTGCAGAACAAAGGTATTAAACAGGCCGAGTTAACAGCAAAATATATCATAGATAATTATGAGGTTGACAGAATATATTCAAGTGATTTACAGCGTGCCTACAAAACGGCTATGTGCCTTGCGCAAATGCTCGACATGGAAGTTATACAGGATAAAAATCTTCGCGAAATTAATGCTGGGGAATGGGAAGGTATAAAATTTGATGATTTAAGCGTAGCATACCCCCAAGAGTATAATGTATGGCTAAATCATATCGGTCATTCATGTTGTGTCGGAGGAGAAAGTGTTAAGCAGCTTGGTGACAGAATAATGGGTGCGCTTACAAAAATTGCTCAGGAAAATGACGGAAAAACGGTAGCGATAGTTACCCATGGTACACCTATACGTGTCGCACAAAGCATTGTCGAAAGCGGTACTACAGATAAAATGGAAAATATCCCATGGGTATCCAATGCATCAGTAACTGTTTTTGAATATAACAATAATGAGTGGAAGATTATTGAATTAAGTAAAGATGAGCATTTAGCTGGACTTAAGACTGAACTTCCGTCAAACGTTTAACTTTTTGGACTTGGCTTAACACGAACTGTCGCCAATTTGAATTGCATTTAAACCATCTGTCCCGTATAAAAAAATTCCCTGATAATCTTGAAAGGAGAAAGTAAAATGAAAAAATTTTTTATATTCTTATCAGCAATTATAATGTTCTTTTCTATGGCAGGATTTGCTAGTGAAGCGGAATATGAAGTAATTCACGATTTAGTTGATTTTAAAATCGTGGCAGAAAAATATCCTGTTACCACTCCGCGCGGACAAAAAATTTATATGTACAACAATTACGGTGTCATAGATAAAAACAGCAATGTTATTGTGGAACAGAAATATCAGGGGATACTCCCTCATTCAGAAGGGCGTGCGGCGTTTGTTTTAGATGGAAAAATTGGTTTTTTTGATGAGAACTGGAATGTTTGCATTGATGCAAAATATTATTGTAATCAAGTTCCGTTCAGTGATATTTTATTTTCCGAAGGTCTTGCGGCTGTGCCAAAAAAAGATGAAACGAAATGAACTATAAAAA
>CAZZPN010000107.1:0-4700 GCA_964655495.1 uncultured Oscillospiraceae bacterium | reverse complement strand
TTTAAGGTTTTATATTCTTTTTTTGCGGTCTGGAGTTTTTTAACATCCCCTTTTTCTTTTAATTTTTATTTAACTAGCAAAAATCATGAACATTAAAATAAAAATCTTCATCGGAATATCTTTTGATATTTCTAAACGAAACAACATACATACAAATTACAAATAAATAGAACACGATAATTGAAAAAGTTGTTTCAACAAACAAGCAATAATCAAAAAATCCGTGAAGCAAGGTCGGCATTATAATTGCATAAATTAAATTCCTTTTTGCCATACTTTTGTTGGAATAAGTGCTGTAATATTTTGCCGTTCCGTAATATATTCCCATACAAACGCCAAACATCATATGTGCAGGAACTGAGATTATCGCCCTCATAACACCTGTTTTAAAACCGTAATCGAAAACATATAAAATATTTTCAAAGGTTGCAAAGCCAAGTGTTGTAAAAACTGAATACACAACCGCATCAAAACGGCAGTTAAAGCAATCGGCTTCCCATGTCATTTTTTTAAGAACAAGATATTTTGAAAATTCTTCAATTAGTGCTACACCAATAAATGCCCTAAAAATTGTATGAATATCAGGGAAATTACCAAAAAATGTGTCATTAACCATTCCCGCAAATTTTTCTGCATATATAACCCATAAGCACGATAAAGCCTCTAAAAAAAACATCTTCATAAGAAGACCAAGCGGCTCTTTTTCTACTTTGTCCTTTTTATATATAAAATACATAAGCAGAACAGACGGCAAAACAGCTATAAATAAAAGTGATTTCATAGCTCACTTTCTCCTGTTATCTTGAAACCTGATAAAGAATTTTAAGCTGATTTATTTTGCTTTCATAAGCCTGATGCTGTTTTTCAGATAAAAGTCTCTGTTTTATTTCAGCTTTTACCTTGTCAAATTCCATAGGCTGTGCCGGAATTTTATCGTTAAGTAAAATAATGTGATATCCGAATTGTGTCTTTATAGGGCCTCTTATTTCGCCTTTTTCCATTGTAAAGCACGCTTCGTCAAATTCAGGAACCATCTGTCCTCTTGTGAATTCACCGAGATTTCCGCCGTTTTGTGATGATGGGCAAGAGCTGTTTTTAGCTGCAGCATCTTCAAAAGAAATTTCGCCCGCATTAATTTTTTCTAAAAGCTCGTTTGCCTTATCTTCGCTGTCAACAAGTATATGACTTGCATTTACTTTTTCGCCGTCAACAAAAGTATCTTTGTTTTCTTCAAAAAATGCTTTTACATCTTCATCTGATACTGACACTTTTTCAAGCGCTTTTTCAACTGCATAATTTGCAAGCATATCCTCTTTAACTCTTTTTAATTCTGCTTTGAATTCTGCATTATGTTCGTAAAGATTTTTTGCAGCATCAAGAAGAAGGAGTTTTTTGTTAATAAGCTGATTAAGTACCATTTCACGCCCCTGAGGAGTATCAAAATTTTGTCCTCTCTGGCGTGTGAGCGCATTTACCATTTCATCAACTTCACCCTTTGTAATCGGGTTTCCCTGTACTGTTGCAAGAATTTGTTCATTCATCATTTTTTTCTACCTCTTATTTTCAATATTATTTTTACTTTGTAAATTTTTGCGGATCATGAGCCACGCCGTCTTTTCTTATTTCAAAATGAAGGTGGGGACCTGTACTTCTTCCTGTGTTGCCAAGCGTTCCTATAATATCATTCTGACTGACCTTCTGACCGGTTTTTACCTTAACTTCATTCATATGTGCATAGAAAGTTTCGTAGCCATCCTTATGCTTTATTTTCACCATATTACCATAGCCGCTGTTATCCCATCCGGCAAAAATAACTTCTCCACCGTCAGCAGCATATATCGGATCACCCACATTCCCGGTATAATCTATACCGTGATGCTTTCTTCCCCATCTTGAACCAAAACGGGAGCTTATATTTCCGCTATACGGTCTTGTAAATGTTCCTGTCGATACATTTTTCGGTCTTGTTTTTGTTCCTGCTACAACGATTTTTGTTTCAGGCTCTTTTATAACAGTTTCTTCTGTTGCCCTTTTATAAATGATGCTTCCGTTTTCCTCAACAACCTCGTAAACAACACTTTTTTCTCCGTTTTTACCGTCTTTTAAAACTGTCGTATCGCCTTTATATTTTGTGTCATCGGTTTTAATTTTTGTATCAAACTTAATTTCTTCTGTCTTACTCTCATAAGATACTGCTCTTACTTTTAAAATAGGCTCATCATTTTGCATATTTTTTATAAAAAATTCTTCTGCTTCTTTTTCGTTTTTTATAAAATCTTTTTCTAAGAGTACTTTTGCGATTTTTACATCATCTGAAAATGATACCGAGTTATCCTCTTTTTTATATGCATTTTTTATATCTTCCAATATTTCCTCAAGCTCTCGCTTCGTGTCCATTGCAATAACAGGCTCTTTATTTATATAGAGACAATACGCATTTTTTACACCTCTTAACTCAAATATCATATTTGCAGTTACAAAACACAAGAGGCAAACTGTAAGTACATATAAGCTTATTTTCTTAAATTCTTTTTTAATTTTTTCATCCTTAAATCTCTTTATTTTTGATAATATTACGACAATTTTGTTGTCCTTTTTCATCAAAACAAACCACATCCCCTTTATTAATTTTTATATGGTCTTAAAACCACACGAATGACATTATAACATATAAATGTGAAAAAATCAAGTTTTTTGATTTTTTATTTTTTTATTTTGCTTTATTTTATTATTTACCATTTAATTATATGTTACTGGAACAAATATAGGGTGTGTTCCGTACGGAACACACCCATATACTTTATTTATAACCTAATAGCATTGCAATTAAAGATAGTAGCACTACACTTAATTTTTTCATAATCATATCTCATTATATGCCAGAAGGCTTTTCTTTCATTAACTCTATTTTTAATAGTTCAATATTATCTGTATCTTCAGTGTAATACCAACATTGCATATACATATCATTTTTAATGTTTGATAAATCAAGGGTATTAACACTTAAATATACAAAAGTATTTTCTGTGATTATATAGGTAGAATTATCTTTTGTATCAAGAGAATTGTTAAATTGATAATTGTTGTCTACTTTTTTTAGGTTTGATATTTTTACTATTCTTCCTGTATATTCAGGCCCATTAAAATGGGGTACTGTGTTTTCAGTTTCTTTTTTATTATCACTTTCTGTATCAATATTTGTATTTGTTATATTTTTTCTTAAAGTGATTAGTGGTACATTGTTAGTTCCATCCATAATAGTATAATCTGGGTCTTTGCCAAAAGAAGTTTGCTGTAATAAAGGAATATCTAAACAAGTAGAAATTAAATAAGCAACTTCTTCTCTTGTAGCATAATCTGTCAAATCAAAATCATTTTTATTTATTAAACCTATTTCTTCTGCTACATTTATATAACCAATAGGATATCCTTCTTTTTCTGCTTTGGGTTTATAACCTAATGCAGTAACAATAATTTTAACTGTGTCCTGAACTGTAATATTTTCATTTGGGTTAAAATATCCATTTCCAACACCCTCAACCAATGCTAATCCTTTTGCCGTTTGAATATAATGATATGCCCAATGTTCAGTATCAACATCATAAAAATCTTCCATTACAGAAAGTTGTATATCTTTATAATTAAGAGTTACACATATCATTTTGCAAAACTCTGCTCTGGTAATGTTATCTTCTAATCTTAAATTACCATTTTGGTCACCTACCATAATTCCATAGTTATATAAATCATTTTTTGCAGTTTCACTTAACTGAATTGCACTAGCTGATACTATCATACTAAAAATATTTACTAATACCACTATTAAACAAATTATCTTTTTCATTTTTCTACTCCTTTTCTTAATATACAATGTAATTTATATCATTCTTTATGTGTTCTTGTAACTGTATATTATATTCCTTGCCTTTTTCAAATCCCATAAAAGAATATGACTTTGACATATCAGGCATAACTCCATATTCAGCAACAACATTTCCTGTTTGATTATCTGTAAATATAATATCTACATAATCATTTTCAGTTGCATTAAAATATAATGTTATATTTCCATTATTATCACAGTAGGTTTTGATATTGTCACCTGATTGGCATTTTCCAAGTATATAGTTTTTGCTTAAATCAATATTACTGTCTTTTGAAATTGTAATCCCAGATTGTTTTAATGATTGCTCTATTGTTGTAATGTTTATATCTGGTTTTAAAGTCAAATGAGATAAGACTATATCAGAATTATCAGAACTTGTAGTTGTTTTGATTTTTATATCATTTTTATTGGTTGTCTTATTTGTGTTTGTGGTTTTGTTGGTTACTGATAATTCTTTTTCAGTTGTTGGTGAAAAGATTTGCTCTGGGTCTTTATATTCTCCATTTATCTGTATTTCAAAATGTAGATTTGCTCCTGTTGCTGTTCCTGTTTTTCCTACTTTTCCTATAACTGCTCTTTGCTTTACTTTATCGCCTTTTGCAACTTCTACAGCAGCTAGATGACCATAATATGCTTTCACGCCATTATCGTTTTCAATTATAATATAATTTCCAAACTTTTCGTCAAATCCTGCGTCTATTACTTCACCATAAGTTGTAGAAATTACAGGTGAGTTTTCAGGTGCAGATATATCTATACCATTATGTATTTTTTCTTCACCCGTAATTGGATGCACTCTTTTCCCAAAAGCATT
>CAZZPN010000106.1:0-4864 GCA_964655495.1 uncultured Oscillospiraceae bacterium | reverse complement strand
ATATTCCACATACCGATATATCCAAGTGTTTTGCCATTTTCTTCTGCACAAAAATAAATGGCATTTATGTTTTCAAGCTCTTTTTCCATCGCAAACTTTCCCCACGCAGTAGAAAGCGATAGCTTTTCAATTTCGCATATATCATCAATATTTTTTTTGGAAAGCGGAACAATATTTATCATAACCGTATAACCTTCCCTCCGCACGATTTTTTCAACCTGTTCATAACTGAAAAGCCGATATCTGTTTCTTTCACCGCGGGAATATATACCGTTTTATATCCATCATAATCTGATTTTTTAAGATATGCAAAAATTCTTTTTGCCATTATATTAAGATTATGCCTTGAACCTATATCATACACATTTTTTTTATTTTTGTCAAGTGCAGAATTATTCTTAAAAGCCTCAATGACCTCGCTGAACATAAAAATGCACGCTTCTTCATCGTTTTTTTCCAAAAACCACTCGAAGATTTTTTCGCACTCTCCGTAAACCATAAAAACTTCCGCTTTCGGAGAATAATGCTTATATTTCATTCCGGGAGAAGCCGGCTTTTCTTCAATATCCAAAAAATTTTCGGAAACAAGCGAAGGATGAAGTTTTATCTCCGGAATGATTTCTCTTATCATCTCAAAGGTCACGCTTCCCGGTCTTAAAATAACAGGTGGCTCCTTTGTAACATCAATTACTGTTGACTCAATACCAAAGTCGCAATCATCTCCTTCAATAATCGCATCAACCCTGCCCATAAGCTCATCTTTGACATCAAAAAAGCTTGTTGCAGAAACACTTCCCGACACATTTGCACTCGGCGCTGCAACAGGACAACCACATTCTTTTATAAATTTTTTAGCAATATCGTTTGCAGGGCATCTTATTCCCACAGTTTTCAGCCCCGCACTTACAATATCGGGAATATTGTCTTTTTTTTCGAGTATAAGTGTTATAGGACCGGGCATAAATTTTTCTGCAATTTTTTTTGCCGGAATATTAAAATCAGTCGTAAGGTTATATATTTCGTCAACATCAGAAATATGTACTATAAGAGGATTATCCTGCGGTCTGCCTTTTGCAATAAAAATTTTTTCAACTGCTTTTTCAAAAAACGCATTTGCACCAAGACCGTAAACTGTTTCCGTCGGAAAAACAACAGTGCCGCCGTTTTTTATGATAAGAGCTGCTTCTTTTAAGTTTTCTCTTGTTAAGATTTTTGTATCAACCACAGTATTTCCTCCTCTAATGTAACACTACCTAAAAACGCCCTCATTATATTGTATCATAATTTTGAAAAAAGTAAAGAGATTTTATCATTTTTTCGATTTTTTTTCATATTCATTAATATATACAAGCAATAAAAAGGAAGAAAATAAGGAGAAACAAAAAAAATGAAAAGAAGTGCAGAAAAATTACAAAAAACACAAAGAAATTCAAATTCACACAACAAAGAACAACCTCAAAAAGCTATGAAAATCGGCTGCCTGCCGTTTTTAATTTTGATTCTTATAATTTTTATCATAATTACATTTTCATATAAAGGAATGAAGCGTGATATCTCGAATATTTTTTCAGGTGCCGCAGATGTTGAATGTTTTTTTAAAGATGTGAAAAATTCCTATCTCAAAAACATTTCTTCCCCTGACTTTATACTCCCTCTTGACGGAAATATAACATCTCCTTTCGGGGAAAGAAAAAATCCTTTTGACAACACTGTGACAGAAAAACATACAGGTATTGATATTGATACCAACATTACAACCGATGTTTTTTCTTCCGAAAGCGGCGAGATAAAAAAATCAGGCTTCGACGAAAGATTTGGAAACTATATAATAATACAGCATAACGATATTTACTCAACCTGTTATGCACATCTTGAAGGAGCGCTTGTAAAAGAAGGAGAAAAGGTGGAAAAAGGTCAAAAAATCGGGATAGCAGGCGAAACAGGCAGAGCAACAGGCAAACATCTTCACTTTGAAATAAGAAAAGACGAAGAAAGAGTTGATCCGCAGAAATATTTGCCACATTGATTTTAGAAATATAAACGGAGAAAATCATATGATAAAAAAACACAAAATTAAAATAAGTCCATTTTTTCCTGTCGTCATCATCGTTTCATATATAAGCGGCAATCTCCCTCTTTTTACAGTTTCTTTTCTTTCTATGTGCCTACATGAGCTTGTTCATCTCTTTTTCTTATGCAAAAAAAGAATAATTGCAGAAAAAATAACTGTTGAGCCTTTTGGAATATCTATAAAAACAAGCGGCTATAAAACTATCCCTGTCCATGTGTTTTTATCTGCACCGCTTTTTAATCTCATTTTGGCAGAAGTGTTTTTTATTCTTGCAAAAAAATATTATTCCGATTTTTTTAACTGCATTTTTATTTCAAATCTTTTTTTGGGATTATTCAATCTCCTGCCCATTTTACCTTTTGACGGCGGAAGAGCAGCAGAAGCCTATTTTATGAAGAAATACAGTTCTGAAAAGACTTTGAGATTTATGAACGCCATCAGCATTTTTTTTGGAATTTTACTTATAATTGCAGGTGCTTTTTTCTTAAAAATAACGAGATTTAATTTCAGCATTTCATTAATAGGTGCATTTATAGTATATAATGCAATTTGCGAAAGTGAAAATTTCAAAATGAGAAAGGAAAAAAGCTTAGTAAAAAAATCAGAATACGATAAAAAAATGAAAAACACAAAAATTTTAAGCGTCCCCCACGACTATCCGGCGCACAAACTTTTAAGTGAATTCCGGGATGATGCTTACTATATTATTAATGTAATAAACAGCGGTATTCTTATAAAAACGCTTACTGAAACACAGATAATAGAAAGTGTTGTAAATTCTCGGCATAATATACAAATTTCCGAGGTAATATAAAAAATATTGACAAACTTTTAACAAATTTTCATAAAAAATGAAATTTTTTCAAAAATAACTTGCATTTTTAAGAATAATTGTGTATAATATAAAAAGCGTTTGTTTATACAAAAAGTATTTAACATAATTCTTATTTTTTTGAAAGGAATTTTTGAAAATGAAAGAAATAAATTGTATTGGTGTTCTCACAAGCGGTGGCGATGCTCCGGGAATGAACGCAGCAGTAAGAGCTGTTGTAAGAGCTGCGCTTCACTATAACAAGAAAGTTATTGGAATAAATAACGGTTATAAAGGTCTTATGGAAGGTGATTATGCCGAGATGGTACACTCCAGCGTTTCAAGCATCATCCATAAAGGCGGTACTATTTTAAAAACTGCAAGATGCAAAGAATTCACTACTCCGGAAGGCGTTGAACTTGCTGCAAAAAAAGCAAAGGAAATCGGCATTGATGCTCTTGTTGTTATAGGCGGAGACGGAAGCTTCAGAGGTGCGCTTGATTTATCAAAACACGGTTTTCCGGTTATTGGTATTCCTGCTACTATTGATAATGATATCGGCTGTTCTGAATATACTTTAGGTTTTGATACTGCTCTTAACACAGTTTGCGACGCGATTGACAAAATCCGTGATACCTGTGCATCACACGACAGATGTAATGTTGTTGAAGTAATGGGAAGAAACGCAGGCTATCTTGCACTCCACGCAGCTATTGCAACCGGTGCAGAAGGATATCTTGTTCCTGAAATCGAATTTGATCTTAAAGATATTTACAAAAAAATCAAAGAAAATATTTCAAAAGGAAAATCTCACTTTATAGTTGTTGTTGCTGAAGGTATTACAAAAGCACTTGGCGGCGCAGATGCAATCTCAAAGCTTATAGAAGAAAATACAAATGTTGAAACCCGTGCAACAGTTCTCGGATATATCCAGAGAGGCGGAAACACTTCAGTTAAAGACAGATATATAGCTTCGCAGATGGGACTTAAAGCTGTTGAACTTTTACTTGAAGGACAATCGCAGAAAGTTGTTGTCGTAAAAAATGACCAGATTGTTTATTACGATATTGCAGAAGCACTCCAGATGAAAAAAGATTTTGATATGGAATTATCAAGAATTTCTGATTATCTTAATTATTAATATGATTTTAAAAGCTGATGCGAAATTTCGCATCAGCTTTTTTATAGGTAAAAATGCTATTTTTTTATTATATTAATACCCTCTAGGCTTGAAAGCTCTTTTATTTTTTCGTGAACTATATCTCTTACTATAATTTCTCCGCTTCCCTTGCCTCCGAAAACATTGTCCATTCCAGCTGCACAGCGCATACCATCAAACACAACATTTTTAACTTTTGTACCGTTGAAATAAACACAATTTAGTCCATCAGATGATGTATTATTCCACTCTATACGAATTTTTTTATCTTCTTTATGCGGTAGGGAGTCTTTATCATATATAATATCAGAAAATTTAATATTCTCCATTTCGCCTTCACCAAAGAACACGGAAGTAAACCCATTACCAAACATACGGATATTTGAAAAAGATGAGTCTAAAAGAGTGTTATTCACCCATACTCCGAATCTTGCGTGAGTAGAAACATTTGAAACCGATATTCCGTAAGTATCTCCCGGCTGTGCTTTTGTCTCTTTATACCAGTAAGATTCTCCTATAATAATCGCAGCTTCACATCTGTAACCTTTTTCACCCGGTATAAGATGCTTTTTACAGGTGATATTCCCCTTATCATCAGATACCCATATTAAATCAGGATTTTGTGCAACAGATGCATCATCTTCTGACCAGGGTGATGTTTCTATAACATTATCTATACGAATATTATAAATTTTATATCCGTCATGGTTAAGAAGTCTTATAAGCGCACATCCGCCTACTCCATACCCCATAATATTTCGGATGGTGATATTTCTTATATCTCCGTCGCTTTTTTTGTTTCCAAAGTTTTTATAAACTCCGT
>CAZZPN010000105.1:0-4954 GCA_964655495.1 uncultured Oscillospiraceae bacterium | reverse complement strand
TATATCAATCACCTCACTAAAATCTTCTTTTATCGTTATTAATTAAACAGATACCCACAAAAATAAGAAGAATTGCAAGGGCAACCACCATAGCTTCAGCCGGCATAACAAGCGCAAAAATTACGCCTATTCCCACTATTACAAGTATTATTCCCCATTTTATCCGCAAGATTTTATCCAGAAACTTCACCCGGGACCACCTCACGATTTTATTTTTAGTTTTTAAAATTTTGTGGATTTGTTTTCTACTCCCATTATATTAAATGTTTTCTTTTTCGTTACATATTACAAGCAATTTTCCTGAATTTATTTTTATAAAAGCTTCATCATCTTCTATAATATTGCTTGTTCCGATAATATCTGTTTTCTCTAAAGTGTAGTTATTAAGCGGATATTTTAAGCCTTTTGAAATTATCCCCTCGCACTTCTCTGAAAAAGAATAAATGCTCACGGTCTTTCCTTTTTCGTTTTTAAAAGAAATTTCATCATCAATAAGATAAACACTGTTATATCCGTCAGTAACAGTAGCCAAAATTTTGTTTTTAAGGCATAAATCAAGAAGACAGACATTTGCGTAGCTATGGTCAAATCTTGTTCCCAAGCCTGCATAAATTATAATCTTATCTGCATTTTTTTCAAATGCTTTTTTTAAGGCAAAAAGCGTGTCGGTTTCATCTTTTTCAACGGGAAGCTTAATAATATTTTTTATATCGGGCTTTTCGGCCGAAAGGTTAAAAAAGTTTAAAGAATCAAAATCGCCAACCAATAAATCAGGCTTTATACCGATTTTTGATAAATGCTTATATCCACCGTCAGCACAAATGATATAATCACTCGCTTTTGCGTTTTTTAAAAGCTTATCATAATCAAGGCAGTTGCCTGCCGCAACTATAAGTATAGTCATATTTTTACATCCTCTTTTTATCTCTGTCTTGGTATAAACCTTCCGTTTTTCTTACCGTTATATATCGCATTCTCCACTACTGTTTCGCCACCGAGTATTACATAATTAAGACCTTCGCAACGCTTATGACAATTTGTAAATTCCGCCTTATCAATAATTTTATCAGCATCAAATATACATATATCGGCATCGAAACCTTCACGAAGAAGTCCTTTTTGAGAAAGTCCATACACCGATGCAGGCATCGAAGTGCATTTCCTTATCATTTCAGGAAGTGAAACGACCTTTCTTTCGCGAACATATCTGCCTAAAACTCTTGGGAATGTGCCTCTTAATCTCGGGTGATATGATTTTGAGCTTTTCGCAACGGAAGAATCGGTGCATATCATAGAGCGTTCGTATTTTATAACAGTTTCAACATCTGCCTCACACATACTGAAATTGCATACATTTACAAGAGTGTTCGAATCCATAATAATGTCAAAAGCAGCATCAAAATGGTCTTGCCCTCTTAATTTTGCAATCTCGTCAATTCTCATCCCCTCATATTCGGGATGACCGTTGCAAAGAGTTATCTGAAGATTTGAAAGACTGTCGCCGTATATATTACTATATATTTTCTTTATTTTTTGGCGCATAGCTTTATCGCAAAGCATTTTCACAATACCTGCTGCATCTGTGGCACGCAGTTCCTTATCAATAATCGTTGAAACTAAACCTGTATGCGATGCCGTATAAGGATAAACATCGCAATATACATCATACCCCTCACCGACTGCAGCTTCAATCATTCTTATTGCATTATTGACTTTTCCCCAATGCTCCTTATGAGCACTCTTATGATGTGAAAGCACACCTTTTACATCCGCAGCCTTTACTATAGAAAGAAACTCGTCAACTGCTTTGACAAGCCACTCAGATTCGTTTCTGATATGGGCGCTGATTATACCTTCATATTCTTTTACTACCTTTGCAAGTTCAATAAGCTCATCTGTGTCTGCATAACAGCTTGGAGAATAAATAAGTCCGTATGAAAGACCAACCGCGCCGTTTTCCATAGCATCTTTTAGTAATTTTTTCATTTCTTCCATTTCAGCTGGTGTTGCTTTTCTGTTATCAAAACCTATAACAGCTTTTCTTAAAGCACCGTGTCCCACAAAAGTCATAAGATTAGAGCCGAACGGAATATTTTTTGCGATATTAATCATTGTTCCGAATGTTTTATAGACTTCGTTTTCTTTTCCATAGCCTGCAACATCATGCGCATTTTCCGAATTAATACCTTTATACACCGGCGCAAGAGTGCTTCCGCACTGACCGCCTATCGATGTGGTTATCCCCTGCTCAATCTTTTCAATCATATCGGGATAATCAAACATAGCATTATCCGAATGGCTGTGCGAATCTATAAAACCCGGAGTTACGGTAAGCCCTTTTGCATCAATGACATTTTCAGCTTCATCCTTTATATTTCTTGAAATACGCGCGATTTTTCCGTTTGATACCGCTATATCACAATGATATGCAGGCGAACCTGTTCCGTCAATTATTGTTCCATTTTTTATTATTAAATCATACATAAAGTTTCTCCTGGATTTTTTTCTTTTTGTATCAGTATATCACACCAAAATTATTTTGTCAATATTTTACAAAAGCATTAAAATTATACTTTTTAAAATATACGGCTATAATATTATCACCCAAATAAAAGAGAGGAAAAAAGTAATGAACAAGGTTGTTATATGCGGCGTAAATACACAGACTCTTCCAAAGCTTACAAACGAACAAAAGGAAAAGCTTTTTGAAAGAATACAAAACGGTGATGAAGATGCAAGGCAGGAATTTATAAACGGAAATCTAAGACTTGTTCTCAGTGTAGTAAAGAAGTTTGCAAATAGAAATGAGCAGGCGGACGATTTATTTCAAATCGGATGTATCGGACTTATAAAAGCGCTTGATAATTTTGACACAAGTCACAATGTAAAGTTTTCAACCTACGCAGTACCGATGATAATAGGCGAAATAAGACGACATTTAAGGGATTCGGGTGCAATAAAGGTGAGCAGGTGTCTAAAAGATATCGCATATAAATCGTTAAGCGCAAAAGAAAGGCTTACAAACAAGCTTGGGCATGAGCCTGACTTTTATGAAATTGCAAAAGAAATAGACGCCGATCCAAAAGATGTGATGACTGCCCTTGAGGCTATATGTGACCCTGTTTCGTTGTATGACCCCATATATAATGACGGCGGAGATGTTATTATGGTTATGGACCAGATTTCCGACAAAGAGGACAAGGAAGATAAATGGACTTCTGAGCTTACTGTTTCAGATGCCATAGACAAGCTTAGCTCCAAAGAGAAAAAAATCCTCACCATGCGATTTTTTCAGGATAAAACACAAATGGAGATTGCCTCGGAAATCGGAATTTCACAAGCGCAGGTTTCTCGTTTAGAGAAAAATGCACTTTCAGCTATGAAGAAATATATAAAGTATTAACTTAAAAGGTTGAGACAAAAATTCTTTGTCTCAACCTTTTAATTAATATACAATCTCTTTTATTTTCTCAAATGTTTCAAGAGGTTTTTCTCTTAATTCAAGAACAGGTATTTTTTCGTTTATCTTTTTAATATTATTTATTATAAGAATATCTCTGTCACTAAATTTGAGAGAATATATTTTATTCACTTTGTACTCGTGCTTATTTTCCAAAATCAAATTATACATAAGCTTAAACTGAGACGGAGAATTTATGCAAAAAAGCTGATATGTGAAAGTTGAGTTTTGAAGTAAAAACATATTCGTAAAAGCCGGTGCTCCTCCGACAGTAGCTTTTACTGTGATGGGATTTTTCAGCATATCCCATCTTTCGACTTTGAAAAAATAATATAGCTCATCACCGTTATTTTTGTTTCGTGACACGGGTATTTCGTTTCTTCTTACTTTTAGGATATCGGTGATTTTGCCGTAATACCTTATTCCGTTGGTATTTTTAAGGTCGCCCTCATAAAGTGCTACATATCTTATGGGAAATTGAGAATTTGATATATATTTTGCAGGTGCATAATAACAAAGACCGCCTATATTATATCTAAGCTGTTCATCAGTCCTTACAGTACCTACAAGTACATCTTTATAAGACCAGTCAACATTTTCAAGATTGCTCTCTACCTCTTTGGATATAGCTTTATGTTTATTCAGTTTTAAATTTTTGAAAAAATTTTTTATAAATTTAAACAATACTGTTTTCCATCTTTCTTTAGTCTGATTAAAAATTAGTATAACATTATAAAAATCTTATATCAATACTTTTTCGACAAAAAATGTAAAAATTTTACATTTTTTTTAAAAATTCCTATTGACAAACAAAAAAAAAGATGCTATACTAACAATAACGATAATCATTCTCATTATTGTTAAGTGTTCAAGCGAAAAAGAAAGGAGACACAAAAATGCCGGGGATAACAAGGTATTCAAAACAGCGTGAAAGCATTTTAAAGCTTCTTTCAGGTTTAAAATCCCATCCGACAGCGGAATGGCTTTATCAGGAATTGAGGACAGAAAACGAGCATATAAGTCTTGCAACTGTTTACCGTAACCTTAAACAGCTTTCTCAAAGCGGAGAAATTCAAAGCTTTGAAACAAAAGACCGTATGGAGCATTATGATGCGTGCGTAGATTTGCATTATCATTTTGTTTGCGAAAAGTGCAGAAAAATTCTTGATCTTGATATCCCACCGCTAAAAAGCCTGGATGAAGATGTGAAAAACAAATGCGGACACGACATAAAAGAACATTCGCTTATTTTCTACGGTGAATGCTCAGAATGTAAAAGTCAAATTTAAAAATTTTTATATAAAAGGAGAAAAATTATTATGAAAAAATTTGTATGTTCAGTATGTGGTTATGTTCACGAGGGAGAAGCTGCTCCTGAAAAATGCCCTGTATGTAAGGTTCCTGCAGAAAAATTCAACGAAATGGTTGAAGGTGCTGCACTTGCTGCAGAACACGAATATGGTGTTTATGCTAAAACAGTTAAAAACAATCCTG
>CAZZPN010000104.1:0-4963 GCA_964655495.1 uncultured Oscillospiraceae bacterium | reverse complement strand
GAACGAAAAGTGATAGAATAATAACCACATTAAACGGCAAACTCATAATTGATGTAATGAAATATACTTTTTCATTCTGAAGCAGCCCTGAAATAATATAAGCAACCACCGAAAACAAAAGCGACGGTGCCATAACATACATAAGCTTAAGTGCAGTTTCAAAATCAGCACCCGTTATATCAGGCAAAACAATATGAACAATTTTATCGGCAAAGACGCATATTAATGCTACCCCAACAGTAAGATAAACAGCGCTTTTTCTTAAAAAGGATGCTGCATACGCCTTTTCCCTTCCGACATTCTCCGATTTATTTATATTTTTTATAACAAGTGTCGAAAGAGCAACACCAATTCCCGTGAATATCAGATTAACAATTCCGAATACCTGAAAATAAATATCAGCAAAAACACCTGTTCCGAATACTCCGGCAAACACTATATCCCTGTAAAAGCCTAAGCCTTTAGCCATAAGTATTCCTAAAACAACCAGTATATACGAGTTACCTATCATCGTCTGAAATCCTCTCCGTTTTCATCTGTTACATCAAGCCTTACAGGCAAAAATCTAAAAATTTCAATACCATCTTTTTCAAGTGCTTTTTTTATAAGCATCGGATTGAGATTTTTCTGCTGACCGCAGGCAAGAACACATTTCACAGATGAATTTTCACCATTGGTTTCAACTGAAATATCATATATATATTCCTTAAGATCTATAATCTTTATTTTTCCTTTTGCTTTTTTTTCGATTTCTATTTTTGGTTTTTCAAAAAAATCAAGCAATTTATCATCACTCGATGTTTTTATTTCTATTTCATAAAATGCTTTATAGCTTGAATTAAAGCTCTTTTCACATCCGATATGTAAGTCCTTTATCAAAATACCTTTCGGAGAAGCTACTCTTAGCTTTGAAAGTATTTCTTCCTTTTCCATCTCTTTTGTAAGCTCGAAATCCGCAAATTCACTTTTTCCGCAAACTCCCACAGGAATAGGATTTGCAACAGAAAGAATGATATGAGGATTAAAGCCGTTTGAATATTTTAAAGGAAGTGCTGCCCTTTTTAAAATCTTCCCCATCGCCTTCATAAGCTCAAGATGAGAGATATATCTTATGTTTTTTTCAAACTCAAGTCTAAGTTTCATTTCAAGTCCCTGACCTTCGATATTTTTATTTTTACAGATTACTTAAAGTTCTTCCTTTTTTAGATTAAGCACATACGACTTTGCTTTCATTGAAAGCTCATCATTTAAAGGAATAAGCTCTGTATCTTCGTTATATTTACGAAGAAGTGCTTTTTTTATGAGTGCATCTGCAAACTCAGGATTTTTAGGCAAGAGAGGTCCATGCAGATATGTTCCGAAAACATTTTTGTAATTTATTCCCTCTTTTTTGTCTTCGCCGTTGTTTCCCTGACCTCTGATTATATCTCCAAGAGGCATAGCATTCTCACCGATGTATGTTTTTGCAGTGTGATTTTCAAAGCCTGCAATTACGCCGAACTGAGTATCTATACACACATTACCTATAATTTTTCTGTCGCCCGGCTCTGTGTACATATCGCAAAGACCAAGACCTTTTTGCTTTTCATTCCGGGCATAATAATATTCCCCAAGAAGCTGACAGCTTCCGCAAACAAAAAGCATAACACCGTTACTGTCGCAAAAATCACTAAACGCATCCTTATACAAAAGAAGCTTTTCTCCTGCTTTTTTCTGGTCGCTTTCGCTTCCGCCACCTAAAAAAACAATGTCAGCGTCTTTCAAATCTATTTCATCATTAAAATTAACAGAAATAACATTCACATCAATCCCACGAAGCGCACATCTCTTTTTTAAAACAAGAATATTTCCTGCATCACCGTAAAGATTCATAAATTCAGGGAAAAGATGAACTATATTGAGTTTTCTTTCAGTTTTCTCCATTTTTCACATTTCCTTTCAATATATACTGTCTTCCTTACCGTGCTCTTTCGTATGCTGCTTAAGTTTTTTCTTCAGGCTTTTCTGAGCATCAAATATCATTGTGTAATTTACAACAACATATACTACTTCAGCCTCAGTTCTCAGCATTTCCATCGCACCGTCAGCAGGATCTTCAAACATCTTTGCATCTTCGCAAACATCTGCATAATAAAGTCTTAACGCAACATCGTATTTTCTTCTTCCCGAAACTCCGTATCCGCAAAGATTATCAAGCTTTTCAAATTCAACATCGTAAAGCCAAGAAATATCCATTCCGTCGCTCTCAAAGTCATTCACACCTATAACAACGGCTTTTTTTCTTTTATCATTTTGTATGGCAGAAATAGCCTGATTAAAGCCTGCGGGGTTTTTCGCTAAGTTAAGTATAACAGGCTTTCTGAAGGAAAATTCTTCCATTCTTCCTACCTGTGTTTCATATTCTCTGAAAATATTTGTATAGTTAGGGATATAAAGTCCAAGTGTTTCGCAAACGCTTACAGCAGCAAGAATATTATAAATATTATAAAAACCTTAAGTATTTGAATGAATTTCAAATTTGTCATTCAGTTTAAAGCTTACCTTTTCATCACAATGAACATCTACAGCAAAATAATCGGGGTCATTTCTTACAAAATCGCAGTCCGGACAAGAATATTTGCCAAGCTGACTGTAATGATGATATTCATAAGAAAGCTCTGCTCCGCATTTCTGACAGAATTTACCCTCATTTGTTTCTGCTTCCTCCTGCATAGTTTTTTCATTTATACCGTAGCGGACTACTTTATTCTCGCAGATATATGAAAAATAATTTGAAAGCGGATCGTCGGCATTTAAAATAAGAGTTGCATCGGGTGCTTTATCTATCGCTGTCTTTATCTGTGCGACAGTAAGCTTTACATCACCGTATCTGTCAAGCTGGTCTCTGAAAAGATTTGTAACAACGATATAATCAGGTGCAATATGGTCAAAAACTATTTTTGCACTTGCTTCGTCAATTTCTATAACCGCCCAATCTGCATTAAGGTTTCCTAAAATATTTGCCTTTTGCGCAAACGCTGTTACAACTCCGTAAAGCATATTTGCGCCTACCTTGTTGCAAACAGTTTTAGCACCGGTAGATTCAATAACGGTATTTATCATATTGTTCGTTGTAGTTTTTCCGTTTGTTCCGAGAGTACAGATTATACCTCTATGTATCTTCGGAGCAATAAGTTTAAGAATATCAGGACAGATTTTCATAGCAATCTGTCCCGGTGCAGAAGAACCTTTTTTTCCAAAAATTCTTCCCACTACTACAAGAAGCTTACATGCAATTACAGATAAACTTAATTTAAAATTCATATTATACCCCCAAGCAGCTTTATTTTGACATCTCTATCAAGGGTGAGTAGCTTTTTGCCTACTTTATTCTTTTCATATACTTCTTTACGCTACCCGGCTTTAAACTGATTTAAAGCACACTTTGTTTTTTGTTTTATACCTCCATGATAACAGGAAGTATCATAGGTGTTCGTTTTGTTTCCTTATTGAAATACATTCCGAGCGCTGATTTTATTTCACTCTTAAGAGTAGCCCAGTCTGTAACATTTCTTTCTAAAAGTGCATCAAGAGTCTCTTTTGCAATTCGTCTCGTTTCTTCCATAAGTTCTTCGCTTTCTCTCATATATACAAAGCCTCTTGATATAACATCAGGACCTGCGATAATCTGATGTGTCTGCGCAGAGATTGAAACAACCACAACTATAAGTCCGTCCTGCGCAAGATGTTTTCTGTCCCGAATTACGATATTTCCCACATCACCAACAGAAAGACCGTCAACAAATATCTGTCCGCTTGTAACATTTCCTGCAACTTTGGCATTCTCTCCGTCAAGCTCAAGGATATTTCCGTTTTGAAGAATAAAAATATTTTCTTCTTTTATTCCGACCTTAATGGCAAGTTCCCTGTGATTTAAAAGATGCTTATATTCACCGTGAACGGGAAGGAAAAATTTCGGTTTTGCAAGAGCAATTATAAGCTTGAGTTCCTCCTGGCAGGCATGACCTGAAACATGAACATCCGCCACATTGTCATAAAGAACGGTTGCACCTCTTTTAAAAAGTCCGTTTATTACTGTTGCAACGAGCTTTTCATTTCCCGGAATAGGATTTGCACTTAAAACAACAAGGTCATTTTTATCTATTTCAACTTTCTTATGTCCCGAAAATGCCATTCTGTGAAGACCACTCATAGGCTCACCCTGAGAGCCGGTCGTTATTATGGTTATATTTTCATCATTGTATTTCTTTATATCATCAAGACTTATAAGAGTTCCGTGAGGAACATCCATATAACCAAGCTCGATTGCAACCTGAACAACATTTTCCATGCTTCTTCCCGAAACTGCAACCTTTCTGTTGTATCTCACAGAAGCATTTATAATCTGCTGCACTCTGTGAACATTTGATGCAAAGGTCGCAATAATAATTCTTTTATCGGGATTAGTAAGAAAAATATTGTTAAGCGCTTTTCCTACTGTGCTTTCACTCTGTGTAGAGCCGGGTCTTTCAGCATTGGTGGAATCCGAAAGCAAAAGAAGAATACCTTTTTTTCCGAGAACACCAATTCTGGTTAAATCAATCATTTCATCCGAAACAGGTGTTGCATCAATTTTAAAATCGCCCATGTGAAGTATAGTTCCCAAAGGTGTATGCACAGCAATCGCCACAGAATCTGCGATTGAATGATTAGTATGAATAAATTCAACGCTCATACTGCCGAAAGAAACAGTATCTCCTGCGTGTACCTGTTTGAGCTTTGCATCCAAAAGCAGTCCGTGCTCCTTCAATTTAAAACGCACAAGTCCGATTGTAAGCATTGTTCCGTAAACAGGAAGTTCGGGAATTTCCTTAAGCAAATAAGGAATACTTCCGATATGGTCCTCATGCCCATGTGTGATAACAAGCGCTTTTATCTTATCCTTGTTTTTTACCACATAAGAAAAATCAGGTATTACAAGATC
>CAZZPN010000103.1:0-4987 GCA_964655495.1 uncultured Oscillospiraceae bacterium | reverse complement strand
GGATTATTGTGCTTGATAGCAGTACTTAATTTCAATTTGGCAAGGATTTATCGTTAAAATACTGCCAAATTATTTGGTAATCATTGTACCTATACCATTATTTGTAAATATTTCAAGAAGCAAGCAGTGGGGGATACGACCGTCAATGATGTGTACAGAAGCTACATTGTTGTCAATAGCATCAATACAACCAAGAACTTTTGGAATCATTCCGCCCGAAATAACGCCTTTTTCAATAAGGTCAAGTGTTTCTTTTTTGTTGATTATATGGATAATTTCCTTGCTGTCCATATTATATTTTATACCTTCAATATCAGTAAGAAGCATGAGCTTTTCAGCTTCAATTGCAGTTGCAAGAGCTGAAGCCGCCGTATCTGCGTTTATATTATAGCTGTGTCCGTTTTTGTCAACGCCCACAGGTGCAACAACAGGAATATAACCGTTGTCGCAAAGATTTCTTATAATCTGCGGATTTACATTCACGATTTTTCCAACAAATCCCAAGTCCTGCTCAACGCCATCAACAAAGGTTGTTTCCTTTTCACATTCAAAAAGATTCGAGTCGATACCGCAAAGTCCTGCAGCGTTTCCGCCGTTTACATTGAGAAGTGAAACGATTTCTTTGTTTGTTTTTCCTGTAAGGACCATTTGTGCTATATTCATTGTATCCTCATCTGTAACTCTGAGACCGTTTATGAATTTTGATTCAACTCCGTAGGTTTTTAATGCAGCAGAAATATCAGGACCGCCGCCGTGAACAACAACAGGGTGCATTCCTATGTATTTTAACAGCGTTATGTCTTCCATAACCGAGTTTTTCAAATCTTCGTTTATCATAGCGTTTCCGCCGTATTTGATTACAACTGTTTTTCCGTAGAATTTCTGAATAAACGGTAATGCTTCAATAAGTATACCGGCTTTTTTGATAAGTTCTTCCATAATTTTTCTCCTAATATTCTTCTAAAAAGTAATTCAATAAAGTTATTTTAGCATAATAATCCAAAAAAATCAATACTGTCAGCAGATTTTTATTTCTTTTAGTTCTTTTCGCAGTTCTTTCCAATGAGGGCATACCTTCTCAAGCTCATCATAGAATTTTTTTGAGTGGTTTGGTTGAAGAAAATGTGTAAATTCATGCCATACTACATATTCGACACATCTTTTTGGAGCGTACATAAGGTATGTGTTAAAGGTAAGATATCTCTTTTTGGTATGACAGCTTCCCCACCTGGAGACCATTTTTCTGAATTTTATTTCGGGGTATTTTATTCCGAATTTTTCATAATAGCCGTAAGCTTCTTTAGAAAATGAAGTTATAAAATGAGTAAGTTCTTCTTCGGAAAAAAACTGCGTTTGGGGGATGCCTTTGTTTTTTTCAAATTTTCTTAAAGCCGAAAGAATAAAATCAGCCTTTAAAATCATGAATTCTTCAATAGCCTTTTGTGAAACAAATCTGTTTGCAGAAACAAAAACACTTCCGTCAGGCTTTATGCGAAGATTTATGTTTTTGACTTTTTTATAGCTTAAATCATAATTTATTTTTTCGCCTTTTAATATAATTTCCTTTGTCATTTTTACCTTTTTTTCTTTTTTGATTTTTTCTTGTGATTTTTTGATTTCTGCGGTTTGTTTTTCTTAATCGGTTTTTTGTTTGTCTTGTTTTTGTTTTCTTCTGCCTTTTTAACAGGTTTTTTTAGCTCTGCTTCAGCTTTTTTCTTCGGAAGCTCAAATTTAATTTTTCCTTTAATATTTATAAAGAACATTTTTATCTTCTCAAATACTGATTTAAAGCTGATTTTATTTTCTTTTTCATCAGTGCTGCTCTCTTTAAAGGCATATCTTCTTACAAGCTCACACAAAAGTATAACAACACCGCTTGTAAGAATTCCGAGCAGTAACCCGTTTAAGCTTCTTATAAGACTTGTTCCAAAATCAGTAAATGCGTGGCAGAAGGTATTTAAAACCGATGTAAAAAGCAATGTTGAAAAAATACCTGTTACTGCCTGAAGCTTCTTGTTTTTCTTAAAAAGCGAAATATATATAAAGAGCGTAAAACAAGGATATCCGATTAAAAATTCTTTGAAACGAGGCCTTATTATGAAGATATCTGTAAGTTTTTTTCTGATTACATCTTCAAGTGGAAGAATAAAGTCAGATTTTCCTGTTCGGATAAGGTAATAAGAAAGCGCAAGAACTATTACCGCAGAAGAGATAATAATCACATATTTTGGGATATATTTTAAAGTTTCTTTTAATTTTTCCCACGCTTCTTTTGGCGTTTTAAATTTTAAAAATACATAGTTGTAGTTAAAAATAGCGAATAAAAACGGAATTATAAGCGTGAATTTTACACCGTAAAACCATTTGTTCCCTAAGTAAAAGTTGAGGTCTGAGAACATAGCCGTAATAACAAGAGAACCGAAAATCATAGCTCCGAAATAGGAAGTTATACATAATATAAGCTTATTTTTTACGGAATTATCGGAGTTTATTGTTTTAAAAACAATAAGGCTTAACAGTGCGGTGGTAAGTATCATTATAAGGACTGCGTAGAGCTTTGTAATATAATCATAAAGCGGATAGCTTATGACCATAGAAAACATACTTGCAAACGCAGTTATCATAAGCGAATTTTTTATCTGTATTTTAAGAAGGGTAAGATACAGAAAAATAAGTATAACAATTATAATTCCACCGCAAAGTGCGCCTGTACGCAGGTTATAGCGGTAAGGGATATCCTCACGGTCAGCATTTATACTGTAACCGAGAGAGGACATCTTTTTTGTGAATTCATCTGTCGCTTTTAGTGTAAGCGAAATGTTTTCATCAAGAGATTTATTTTCATTTTTTAGTATATTTGCATTTATAAATGTTGTGTTTCTTTCAATAGCAGAGTTATACCACTGATAATACCTGAAGCGGTAGAGTGTTTTATCATAGGAAAGAGTTTTATCAATATTAAAACCTCGCACCGTTCTTGTTAAAAAAGCCTGACTCATATCTTTGAAAATAAACGCAGATTCGTTTCTTGCCTGATTTTCATTTTCAAATACAACAAGCGAAGTTTCCGAGCTTCTGAGCATAGTCTTAAACTCATCGCTTAAAGCCTTCTTGTTTTCGTTTTCGTTGTTTCTTAAGATTATAAATTTAACATTGTTTTTAAAAAGAAAACCATGAAAATATTCTTCATAGTCTGCGTTTTCAAAAGTGTATGCAGGGTAAGAAAGCGCGAGTTTAAGACCGCTTTCTCTTACACTTGCAATTTCATTTGAATCATAGCCTATTATAAAATCATCGTCTTTTGTTTTTCCTTTTACGCAGAAAATGCTGATTTTCTCGTCAATATTTTTCTTTATAACATCGTATCTGTTGATAAGATTTTCTGTAAGAAAAGCCGTAACATCCTCACGGGAGGATATTATTATAACATCTTCATCGGAAATAGAATAATTTTTTAAAGCTTCTTTTATTTTGACGGAAATATCATCCTCGTTTATTTTTACCGAGGAATATGAAATAGTATCAAACTTGTTTTCATTTTTTAGATGATTGAAAGTAATCGGAGATACCGTAACATATCCGACGCCGTTTTTCTTCATTTCCGATAAGGTTTTTGGTATATCTGCGCCATTTTCCTTAAGGTCGGAATAATTTGCGGACAAATAGATGCTTTTTGTTTTATTCTCATAATCAAATCTGTCAAAAAGTCCGAAAAAAATAATAAAAAGCATTACTATCAGAAGAAAAGAGGCTATAAGGATATTCGTTTTTTTATTTTCCATATTTCTTGTTTCCTTATTCTTATAAAAATTAATAGAAGGTTACTACTTCCTGTTCAGGCTTTTCTGCAGGAGCAGCTTCAAATACCTTTACAACAGGGCCTGTCCCGTCATATATAGGGCTGAACTCATTTTTGATTTTTCCCGTGATTATAAGCCAATCACGGCTTTTTAACTCTCTTGTTCTTCCGCCCTTGCAGGCAAGACCTCTGTATTCTATATCATCTGCACAGCAGGTCATTATGTGCCTTCCTGCTACAAAGGTGTTTGAAGGGATACGCTCGTCAACGGCGATGATTGCCTTAAATTTAACGATTTTTCCCATGTATTTTTTTCCGTCTTCCGCTAAATCTCTGTACCATATTGCAAAGTCTTCGTCTTTTATTTCGATAATCGGTGCATTGATATCAAAGGGAAGCGGGTCTTCGATATTGTCATTTTCGATTTCTCCGTTAATGTCTTCATATATGATGTTTGCTCTTCTCGAAACACCTCTTACAAGCTTGTGGAGCTTCATTATATCGGTATCTCTTTTTCGTCTGTTAAAAATTACAAGCTCGCAGCTCTGAAGCTTGTCAACAACAAGGCTTCGCATATTCTGGTTAAAATTCAGTATCGTGTTTGAGTCGGCAAACATAAGCTCCTGATAAACCATCCATTCTTCAGGAAGCTGTGAGTAGAGCCTTTCAAGCTCCCACATACCGTTATATTCAATCACGATTCTTGTTGCATCATATTTCTTCTGCAGTTTTTCAAGATTTTCGCATGCTACATCTTCTTTTCGTTCTATATATTCAACATATACCTTGTCGCAGGCAAAATTTTGGGGATTTAATTCTTCAATACCTTCCTCGCACATAAGAAAAAGTGTGGTTTCTTTAGTGTCAAAACGAGGGTCCTCTAAAGTTTCCTGAATGAATTTTGTTTTTCCTGCTTCTAAAAAGCCTGTAAACAAATAAACGGGAATTTCTACTTTTTGTACTTCTTGCACTTTATATCATCCTTTCACACTAAAGTCTGAAAATCTTGTCCAATTCTTCTTCTTTTATTTTTGAACCTATAACACAGATTTTTCCGTTGATATCGCTTGTGGAAAAACGCACATCAGCTTCTCCCGGGATGTAGTCAAAATGTATCCATCTTTCATCTTTTGACATAACAATTCCTTTTGCACGAAGGATAATTCCGTATTTTTCTTCGTTTTCAAG
>CAZZPN010000102.1:0-5024 GCA_964655495.1 uncultured Oscillospiraceae bacterium | reverse complement strand
GTAAGAGGGGAAAAGCATCTATACTGAAGATGGTCAGGCAGTTTATGGTGCAGAACTTATGGTAAACGGTAATGAAATGACAGCATATATTGTGGCACATTCAGGTGGGTTTCTTGATTGCAAGGCATTTATGATGAAAAGCCTTGATAACGGATATACATGGAAAAACTATGCTTCTCCGCCATATTTTCCTGAATATGTGTTTATGAGAGGGGGAATTAGAACGCAAAATGATGAAATTGTTATGCCATATCACTGGTTCCCGATTACCAATGAAGAGCATGACAGAGTATTAAATAATCCGAAATATGATGTTAAGCATATTTCCTATACAAAAAATCCAACTTGTGAAATAGGAGTGCTTATAAGTTCGGATAACGGTAAAACATATGAAAGATATACAGCCTGCGTTATTGAAAATGGGTGGTCGTGGGCAGAACCCACCATAGCAGAATTATCTGGCGGAGAAATTTCAATGCTTATGAGACATGAGCGTTCAGGTTGGCTTTACCGATGTGATTCGAAAGATAGGGGCAGAACATGGGGAGATTTTTACAGAACAGATATACCTAATCCTACAAATAAGCCCAAGCTTATCAATCTGGACTATGGAAACATCGCATTGATTCATACGCCGAATGATAAGCTTGACAAAAATGGATATGGAAAAAGAGCCCCATATGAACTATGGATTTCAGAAGATGACATGAATACATGGAGTAAAAAAATTCGTCTTACAGATTTTCCAGGAGAATATCATTATACAGATGGTTTTTATGAAGACGGACATATTTATTTTGTTGTTGAACACAATAGGCATACAATACTGTTTTTTGATGTTGAAATCCAATATTAGAGAGTTTCAATATTTCGCAAAATGTGTAATTGACTTTTAGGGGATGGAAAAAAGCTTCAGAATGGAAAAACCGAGCCAAAGCGAAGCCTATGAAGACCCGAAGGTGTACAAAGGTACATCGAGAGGCGAGGTTTTTTCATAGCAAAAAAGAAAATTCTTATAAAAAATGATATAATCCCCTTAGATTAGACTTGAAATATTTTTGTTATTTCAAGTGTCTACTCTAAGGGGATTATATCAAAATCGTTCAGCCTTTAAAATTGGCCGCAAGTTTCCTATATAGCATACCATAATTCTATTGATTTGTAACTTAATGATATTGCTTTTTAGCATCTTCTTTAATAATCTAGAAAGTAACTGTTTTTAATTCGTATTTTTTAAAACTTAATGATATTTTTTTGTTAAGCGGCGCAACGGTTATCTCAGCATTATTTTCTTTATCTGAAAAATTATGAAGAGTAAGCAAATACCCTTCTTTAGTCTTTTTCATTGATGAGAGGATAACTTCGGGATTATCTATTTTTATAACACTACTCTTTTCTTCTCCATCACCCGAAGGAAAGAACGAAATAAGCTGCGGTGATTCGTTAAAAATCTGAGCTTGTCTTTGAATATTTTCTTCCGATATAATTCTGTAAGAAAATCTGCGTTCTCCCATATCAATATGATCAAGAAATCTGTTATGTGGTGCAATAATTCTTTCTTCAATAGGATGCGCTGAATATACAGGTGTTCTCAAAAGCGAAATTTTTATTGAATTTTTAGTAAAACTTCCGCCGTAAGTACCTTTGTTTAAAACATATATACCATTTTCTTCGTTTTTAATACCACACCATTTGTGATATACACATTCTTTTTCATCGCTATACAACTCTTCGCAACCAAACGCAGTTTCTCCCCAGGCACTACCTGAAAAAGCAGTATCGAGTCTGTATTTTAGCATATTGTTCACTTCGTTTGAAAACATTCTTATATCTACATCAATATATATATCATTTTTAGGAATGGTATATTCAATAACTGCAACAGAGCGTTTATAAGAGAAGAAAGCCTGAACTTTTATTCTGACATTCCCATCTTCAATAACTCTTACATTTTTGAATTTTTCATCCTTATAACCTATAAATTCATTGACCTCAGCATCACTCATAAGCTTAAATTCACCAATATAATCTTTAAAAGAATTGACATTCATTCCCCAGGGGTCCTCATTATCTTTATAAACTTCTATTCTTCCGCTATTTTCTAAAAGAGCTTTTCCATTAACCTCATATAAAGCAATAAGACCTGTATTTTTATCTATTTTTGCCGTCATTTTTCCATTTTTAACTGTTATAAAACGATCATAACAATCTATTTGATTAAGAATATTCTTTTTTACAGTTAAAAGTTTACAGTTAAAGCGTGTAACTGAAGATGGTGCAAGTTTTGCCCTGAAAGATACCTTTTCAATCCAGTCAAGGTTAAAAGTACACTGTGGCTTTTCATTCTGGGATAATAATTCGTTTCCGTTTTCGTCATAAACATAAGCGAGTGTTATTTCATCCTCATTCCAATTTTGATTTTGAAGCATAAATTCTACTTCAAACTCACCCTCTACCTCGTACGGATGTGGATTAAAAGCCATAATCGGAGTTTCCCCCTCATTAGCTTTTTTCTGCCCATCACAAAGCTTAAAAAATGCCTTTGTATAAAGTTTATCAGTAATTTCCGCCCCATAGGAAAAATATCTCAAACTATCATCTTCAACGCTTTTAATTGCTGTTCCCGGAAGAATATCGTGAAACTGACAAAATGCAAGTGCTTTCTTTGCTTTTAAAAGTTCTTTTTCTTCAAATTCATATTCTGAAACCAAATCGGCATAACTCATTATTTTTTCAGCAAGTGCGATTTTATTCTCTAAATTTCTGTTAGCCTGTTTTATTCTTACCATAGTTGTATAACAACCTACCATACAAGGAATAAGAGATTTTCTTACAACGGGAAGATTATTTTTATATTCATTTGATAAATCAGAAAAATAACTTTCTGCAAAAGAATGAATGATTTTTGAATCACTCTCTTTTATATATTCGTTGATATTTTCTAAATCAATTTTAGAAGGGCCGCCACCATGATTACCTATTCCCCAAAGACAAAGCCCTATATTACTTACTTGTTGTTCATATTCTTTTACTTTTTTCAGTGCAGTACCTTTGAGTGTACCGTAATTTTCAAAAATGCCATGTCCGATAATTCTGCTGCCATCAAAGCCTTCCCAGCAAAAATCACCTTTAAAATCGAATGGTCGCATAAAAATATAACTGTCATAACCCGATTCTTTTAAAATTTGAACTAATCCTCGACTATGTCCAAACGGATCAAAATTAATGGCAGTAGTCGGTTTTACCCCGAATTTTTCCATGAAATATTCCTGACCTATTCTTATTTGTTCCATAAGACTTTCTCCGGAAGTCATAACACAGTCAGGCTGTAAATACCATCCCCCCATTATTTTCCATTTTCCTGCTTTAATCAATCTTTTTATTCTTTCAAAAAGCACAGGCTCATGTTCTTCTATCCACTCATACAAAAGTGCTTCATTATGATTAAAAATAAAGCCTTCGTATTTATCGCAAAAATCAGCTGCTACTCTGAATGTTGAAATTGTTTCTGCCAGACCTTCATTCCATTTCCAAAGCCACACCGGATCAAGATGAGCATTACATAAAAGATGAATTTTTTTCATAGTACTATCTCCGTATATATCAATTTAAAATTACCTTTATTTTTCGTTTAAAGGGATAAGTTTCGGCTTTCCAATATAATTAAGCTTATATTTTTTTACTATTTCTTTTGCAACAATATATGAATCTCCGTCAAAAGCATATTCCGGGCTATGAGAATCAAAGCCGAATGTAACGGGCGATTTTTCTTTTCCTGCAAGCTTCCAGAAAGTTTCGCTCGGGTAATGTCTCCCCTCTCTTATTCCTAAAAAATTTATTTCCAGGGGAATATTATATTCTCTTGAAGCCTGACATATTTTTCTCATCTCGTTTTCATAGATGCTTTTTTCACCGGTAAAATTCAAAACATCCGGATGTGCAACATAAGAAAAAACTCCACTTTTTATAGCTTCTACTACACGCTCAACATATTCTTTCAGCCTTTCTTCAGATGATGATGGTTCGGCAATGCGCCCTTCAGAACCATGGTCAGTATTATTATAATGCTGACCTAAAATCAGATATTCCGCACCTATCCCCCGAACAATATCAAGCATTTTAGAAAAATACAAAGGATAATATTCCATTTCAAATCCAATTACAATCTCAATTTTATCTTTATATTTATCACGAAGATTTCTGACAGTTAAAATATAATCATCCATTTCCGAAACAGGAAGACGAAATCCTGATTCATAGCCATCAGGATAAGCAAAAGGACTGTGCTCCGAAAAACCCATATACTTTATTCCATTTTTGATAGCTGTTAAAATATATTCTTCCTCTGTTCCTGTTGCGTGTCTGCATCTTTGGGTATGAGTATGATAATTATAATCCATTTTTCTTCCCTTCATTCTGACATTAAAAATTTTTATATGAATTATATAAAAGGTTTTAATCAAGAATTATAAGTGCCATAAATATAAGCTTATCTTCTCCGATATTTTTTATACCGTGCCCGCTTCCTGAAGGAGTATAGGTAACTGTTCCGGGACCAATCTCACTTTTTTCGCCGTTATCATTGTACAAAGCTTTTCCCGATAAAATATAATATGTCTCAGCTTCACCGACATGGAGATGATATTCAACTTCCTCGCCTGCTTCAAGCACTGCCTGCGAATACATTTTTAACTTCGGGTTTCTCTTTTCAAAATCAGCTAAATCAATAAGATGAAGTTTATCCTTTCCAAAGCTGTTTTTCCTAGTTGTTATGTTAAGATTTTCTTTAGTTTTTTTCATTTTCTTTTACCTCATTTTATGTTCATTTAAAATTAGTATTTGTGCGTTGATATTATAATATATTAAAAAAATCCCATCATTCGACAGGATTTTTTGGTGACCCGTGCGAGAATCGAACTCGCGTTACCGCCGTGAAAGGGCGGTGTCTTAACCGCTTGACCAACGGGCCTTATAAAACCGGCAACAAACTATCTTCCCGGGCGGTCTCCCACCAAGTATTTTCA